>CAYOLM010000130.1:0-1626 GCA_964404785.1 uncultured Mizugakiibacter sp. | reverse complement strand
ACCGGATCCCAGAACCACCAGCCACCCCAACCCAACTCGGTATAAGCCCACCAACTACCCAAGACAATGCCAGCAGTTAGAAAGCCCCAGGCGGCGTTAGTCCAGGGGCGAGCCCAGCGTACCCATTTGTCGTCCATGACCCCCCCCAGCAGGGCGGCGATTGCAAATGCGAAGGCAACCGAAAATCCGACATAGCCCATGTAGAGCATGGGAGGATGCATGATCAATCCTGGATCTTGCAGAATAGGATTCAGGTCAGCGCCGTTCAGAGGTACCGGGAGCAGTCGGGTAAACGGATTCGAAGTCAGCACGGTAAATAACAGAAAGCCTGCACTGACCAGGCCCAGCACGCCAATCACCCGTGCTGCGAAAACCTCGGGCAGACTGCGAGAACGAAAAACAACCGCAACCTCCCATAGCCCGAGCAGTAAAATCCATAGCAGCAATGAACCCTCATGCGCTCCCCACACTGCAGAGAAAAGATAGTACCAGGGCAGTGTAAGGTTAGAATTTTGGGCGACGTAGGCTACTGAGAAATCATGGGTCAGGAAAGCCCAGGTAAGGATGCCAAAAGAGAGTGCTACAAACCCCACCTGACCGATCGCTACAGGCCGGGCTATGGCCATCATCGGACGATCTTCAAGCCAGGCACCAAGTAACGGAATGGTTGCTTGTACACAAGCCAGCAGCAAAGCCAGAATCAGTGCGAATTGTCCAAGTTCCGGGATCACTGCGCATCTCCGGAATTCGCTACGCTCACATTATTTTTGCGGTGGGCCTTGGCCATGGCTTCACGTAATGAGGGGGGCATGTAGGTGGCATCGTGTTTGGCTAGAACCTCGGTGGCAATAAAGCGCTTGCCCTGCATGTGTCCGGTGGCAATAACGGCCTGATTGGCACGAAACAGGTCGGGAAGAATGCCGGTGTATTGCACGGGTAGAGTGGCGTCGCCGTCAGTCACGATGAAGTCAACTTTCAGAGAATGCGCATGGCGCAGTATTGAGCCTTTTTGCACCATGCCTCCAAGCCGGAAGCTCTGCAATGTTCTAGCCTTGCCCGCCAGGACCTGGCTGGGTAAAAACAGATAGCTGACGTTCTGTTGCACGCCATAGACGATGGCGGTGGTGGCCAACGATACGGCAAGCAAAATCAGGCCAATAAAAATCAGTCGGCGTTTACGGACGGGCTTCATGAAGATTTCCTACGGAGCGATTGGCGTATCAGAGTCGCGCGAAGTTGCCGTATGAATTTTCGGCGACGCTTAGCTGTCACGATCAAGTCCGAGGCGAGTACCAAAAAAAACACTGCATAGGCGGGCCATACATAGGCGGCAAAGCCACCCATAGCAAAAAATTCACGCATTTTTGGTGTCCTCGGTGACTATTTGTCGAACCCAGTCCTTGCCACGTTCGCGCTCTAGTACAGCGATACGTGCGCGCCCCAGCAGGCTGACTCCGTAATAAAGTTTGGTAGCGATCATCATGGCCAGAATGGGCCATAGCATGGAAAGAGTGATGCTGGAGGGGGCGAAGATCCGCACTGTGGTGCCTTGATGCAGAGTGTTCCACCAAACGACTGAATAATGCACGATCGGTAGGTTGACTACCCCTACGATGGTCAGAAATG
>CAYOLM010000129.1:0-4567 GCA_964404785.1 uncultured Mizugakiibacter sp. | reverse complement strand
TCACCATCACTGTACAAAAACTGCATATCCGTTTCCAACACATCGGCCCCTTCGACCACTTCATTGGCTTTCAGGGTTTTCTCGATAACCCGCCCATTCTTTAGATTACGGATACGAATGCGGGTAAATGCCTGGCCTTTGCCGGGCTTGATGAAATCCGCATCAACAATACTGTACGGATCACCATCCATAAGGATTTTGAGGCCGTTCTTGACACTGTTCAGCCCATAACTGGCCATACAGATAACTCCCAGGTAAAAAACCGCCTGCTTCTACGGCTAGAATGTGAAGTTCGTACCCGGATATCCCGAGCAGCAGGTGTTCAATGATAGCGGTAAGCCCCATTTCCGTGCAGCCACGCTGGCAGACCTTATGGCGCGAAGCGGTTACCGATGCTGGCGAACTTCTGACTATGCTGGGTCTCGAACAGATGATCCCGCAACTTCCCGCAGCCGATGCCGGCTTCCCGATGCGGGTACCGCGTGGCTTCATACGACGCATGGGCTATGGCGACCCAAAAGATCCACTGTTACTGCAAGTTCTCCCGCAACAGGCCGAACTCGATAGCGATCACGGTCTTGACGATGCGGTGGGTGACCATGCCGCCCGAGTGGGTAGCGGCCTGATACAGAAATATCATGGGCGCGCCTTATTCATTGCCAGTGGCGCTTGCGCCATTCATTGCCGCTACTGTTTTCGTCGACATTTTCCCTATGCAGAAGAAATCGCCGCTACGAATCACTGGCAACAAGCGGTGCAGTGGGCGCGCCAGCATCCTGATGTAAATGAAATCATTCTCTCTGGAGGAGACCCCCTGGCATTGTCCACCGGCAAACTCACCGAACTGACGGATGAACTGGCTCAACTCCCCCATATCCACCGCTTACGAATACACACTCGCCTGCCGGTGGTGTTGCCACAGCGGGTCGACGCTGAGCTGCTGGACTGGCTGCATGCCCTACCCTGGCCGACAGTCATCGTTCTGCACTGCAATCATGCCAATGAAATTGATGGCCAGGTTGCCAAGGCTTGCGCGACCTTGCGCTCCGCTGGGGTACATTTACTTAACCAGTCGGTGCTGATGAAGGGGATCAACGATACTGTCGATGTATTAAGTACGCTCAGCGTGCGCCTATTTGCCAGTGGCGTGCTGCCTTATTACCTACATCAACTGGATCCGGTTCGGGCTACCACGCATTTTCTGGTCGATGATGAGTGTGCCACAGCTTTGCATGCCAGTATGCGGGCCCGATTACCAGGATATTTGCTGCCACGGTTGGTTCGCGAGGTTGCCGGTGCCGAAGCAAAATTGCCTGTCCACGACCTGGCCAAATAGTGGTTTTAGATTAATGCCATTTTTTGGTTCATACTTTGCTTAAGTATTTATCTCTACCCAACCTGATGAAACGGAATGATTCAAGAGACGGTCATCAAGATCCTCTTTGTTGAGGACTCCCTGGAAAACGCTGAACGGGTTACCAGCTTGCTGCGCAATGCCGGCTTTGCGGTGCGTCCTACCCGAGCCTCCAACGAAGCCGAATTTGTGGCTGCCCTGGACAGTCTTAGCCCAGATCTGGTCGTGGCCAACCCGGCTTGTCGCGATCTAACCCTGCAAGAAGTAACTCGACTGATCAACGTAAGCGCCCGCGATATCGCCCTAATCGCCCTGGTTGATGAAATCGATGCGGAGGGCCTTGCCCACGTATTCTCAGCCGGAGCCCGGTCTGTCGGCCTACCCACCCATGCCAAACAGCTACGTGCCGTGGTTGAGGGAGCGATTGACGCTTTGCAGACCCGAAGACAGGTGCGCCAGCTCGAGATGGCTCTGCGTGAATCGGAGCGGCGCTGTGATGGACTGCTGGACTCGTCACGCGATCCCATCGCCTACGTTCACGAAGGGATGCATGTCCGTGCCAATCAGGCTTATCTGGATATGCTTGGGTTCGAGTCCTTTGAAGAAATTGAGGGTATGACCCTGCTGGATATGGTTGCCGATGCCGACACCGAGGAATTCCGCAGTCTGCTCAAGCGATTATCACGCGGCGAGCCACCCCCGACACACATCGAGCTGCAATTGAAGCAGGGTGATGGGGGAACATTTGCGGCGGTCATCGAGTTTACTCATGCGACCTTCGAGGGAGAACGCTGTCTGCAGATCATCATCCGCCGGGAGGCTGTGGATGAATCGTTGATTGAGCAGCTCAAGCTCGATGCGGCCACCGGTCTGTACAACCGACAGTACTTCATGGATGTTCTTGGCGAGGCCATCGCTGAAACAGCCAGCGGGCGAAGTGACCAGGCAATCCTGGTGATAGAACCCGACCATTTCAGCAGTGTGCTTGAAAGGATCGGTATCAGTCGCCTCGATATCCTGATGCGGGCTATTGCGGAACGACTGCGCAAAATAATCCATCCGGCAGACACTGCAGCCCGTCTCAGTGATCGGAGCTTCGGCTTGCTACTTCGCGGGCGGCCCCACGAGGCTACCGAAGTATTCGCCGAGTCGCTGCTGAAAAACATCTGCAGCGAGCTGTTCGACCTGGGCAATCACTCTCTGGCCATTTCCATAAGTGTCGGTGGCAGTCTGCTGGGTGAGAAGAACGCCGATTCGTCACTATTGATTGACCAGGCGGTCAACATGTTGCGCAGCGCACAGGGCCAGGGTGGTAATCAGTTTGTCTTGTACGACCCTTCCGCCCAGGAGCGTGCTGAGGCCAAAAAGGACAAACGCTGGTTAGCCCTGCTGGAAGATACCCTCGAAAACGATCGTTTTGTGCTCTTCCACCAGCAAATTATCGCCCTCATGGGCGAGGAAACTCTTTTCAGCGAGTTATTGCTGCGGATGGAAGGAGCTCAAGGTATCGTATTACCTAAGACCTTTCTTTCCGTGGCGGAGAGACATGGACTCATGCCACGTGTCGACCGCTGGGTTCTTCATGAAGCCATACTTCAGCTCAGCTCAGCGGACAACAACAGCCAGTGCTTCATGGTAAAGGTTTCCACTTCGAGCTTGCTCGATCCTAAGCTGGCATCGTGGCTGGCCTTACAGATCAAACAACATCCCTTTGATCCACGCAGGTTGGTGCTAGAAATGCGTGAAGACAGTGTCATGACCCATCTGCGGCCCGCCAAACAGTTTGCAAGGGTGGTCAAGACGATAGGCTGCCGTATCGCCTTGGAGCGCTTTGGCGTGGGGCTGAACTCCTTTCAGATCCTGGATCATGTGGATGCCGATTTTCTCAAGCTGGATCGGACTTTCTCCGCAGACCTGCCGCGCAATGTTGAAAACCAGCAACACGTCCGCGATATTTGCCAACGTGCCCAGGATCTGCACAAGGAGACGATCGCCGAATGGGTGGAGGATGTAGCCAGTGTGTCGCTACTGTTCGGTTTTTCCACCAGCTACGTACAGGGAAATTTTCAGCATGAACCCGAGCGCCTGCTGGCTGCCGAACGTACCACTTGAGCAGGTACCGGCTAGCCGCTCCAGACAAGCCGTCTCCTGGCTCCGTCTGCTCAACCCAGACAGGGAAGTCGGTACTGATTCCCATCCGAGCCGGCTTGTCATAGGGTCTGCAACAGCTACCCAACCGCCCACTGTTGCAGGCGGTTGGCGTTATCTCAGCTCAAACCCGCAGCATGGCAACGGGCAGGCACCCGCCATACCCGAATACTGGGTACCGCGAAATGCTACTGCTACTTTGTAGTAAACACCGCCCGGCTTCAGCGGCCGCGTGCGGCAATATCTTCTTTGATCCGGGCTGCCTTGCCCTCAAGCCCTCGCAGGTAATAGAGCTTGGCGCCACGTACCTTGCCACGACGTTTGACCTTGACCGACTCAATCACCCGACTGAAGGACTGGAAGACCCGCTCCACCCCCATGCCATGCGAAACCTTGCGCACGGTGAAAGCTGAGTTCAGACCCCGGTTACGCTTGGCGATGACCACGCCTTCAAAGGCCTGCAGGCGCTCACGATTGCCTTCCTTGACCTTAACGTTGACCACCACGGTATCGCCGGGCGAGAAATCAGGCAGCGTATGCTGCATCTGCTCGGCTTCGAACTGTTCGATGATTTTATTCATGTCTCTATACCTGTTGTATTCAAAGCTGTGCCCTATCAGGCCCTGATCGCGTCACCGCAAGAAATTCGCGACGATATTCCTCCAGCAGCGCCCGTGCTTCCACATCCAGCGGACATTGTGCCAGTAAATCGGGACGCTGTTGCCAGGTTCGTCCCAATGACTGCTTGCGTCGCCACCGGCGAATCGCCGCGTGATCACCGGAAAGCAGTACCTCCGGCACATCCCCCAGAGCATCCTTCTCGGGGCGTGTGTAATGCGGGCAATCCAGCAGCCCGTCTGAAAACGAGTCTTGGTCTGCAGATTGAGCGTGATTCAACACACCTTTCTGCAACCTGACGACGGCATCAATCACTACCGCTGCCGCCAACTCGCCACCTGACAACACGAAATCACCCAAGGAAATTTCCTCATCTATATCGTGTTCAAGCAAACGTTGGTCTACCCCTTCGTAACGGCCACACAACAGCAACAAACGCGGCAAAGT
>CAYOLM010000128.1:2294-4571 GCA_964404785.1 uncultured Mizugakiibacter sp. | reverse complement strand
AAAACAATTCTTTGGCCTGATACTCATGAAAGTTCATGCACGACCTCGGGGGTTATGGGGAAAAGAAAAGATAGCTGGCATCCGGCCGCCACCGCGGCAGAGGCTGGAGCTTGTCGGACTTGGGTGATCGTGACGAGGCGAGTAGAAAATCGAGGACAGTTTTTCGGGCTTTTGAGGCGAATAGTGGTTCTATTGAACGATAAAGGCCGGAAAAATGGGCCGATTTAAGGCCGCCGCAGTAGATTGATATCAAGTCCGACAAGCTCCTAGGTGCCAATCACCAAGATAGGACTTGCTATTGTCGCCGATAGGACCGCCATTGGGAAGTTCACTTTTGCTCTGACGTATACTGCAAGTGATTCGGGGAGCCCGCCGCGTGAACCATCCCAAACAAGCAGATCCCATACCCAAGGGCGAGATATTTCGACGCGAACTATATTTTGCTAATCTCTTTCGCCTGCTTGAGGCCACCGTCTATGCCGGTCTCGCCTTCAGCCCACTGGCAGTGGGGTGGATCCGCCTGGACTTTCCTCTACTGGCCAACAGTGTATCGATACTCTATCTGTTATTCGCAGCCGCCATGCTGGTGTCAACCCAGCACCGCCTGCGCTATCCGGTCAGCACCGCCATTATCACGGCTTCGGTAGATGTGCTGGCCATGGTCCTCATGATCACCGCACTGAGTGATGCCCGCACCGGCATTGCCATGATGCTGCTGGTCAATATAGGGGCTGCGGCATTGCTGCTATCACTGCGTGGGGCCTTGGTTTACGCGGGTGTCGCCACCTTAGCGATACTGTTGCAAAGCTTTTTTGAAATCACTTTTCTCCATAAGCCGACGCAACTTCTCGCCGCAACCACCTTGTTGGGTCTGGCCTACACCGCATCAGCCTGGCTCAACCACACTCTGGGACGACAGATGCGCGCCGCCGAAGCATTGGCCGAACGCCGTGGTATCGATTTGGCTAATCTTTCCCAGGTCAATGAACTCATTATCCGGCGGATGAAAACCGGTGTACTGCTGGTCGATGAAGGTAATCACATCCACCAAATGAACGAGTCCGCATGGCTGCTTCTGGGTAGCCCGTCGGTAGGTCGACGGGACTTGGGGCGACTGGCTCCGGAGCTGTCACGCCGACTTTACCACTGGCGTACTTACGCCAAGATCGATGCCAGTGCCGTCACCCTGGCCGAGGGGGTGCCTGAGGTGGTACCACGCTTCACCCGCCTGGCTGCCAATGATGATTCCCATACTCTGATTTTCCTTGATGATACCTCGCTGGTTTCACAGCGCGCTGAGGAAATGACCTTGGCATCGTTGGGTCGTCTTTCGGCTTCGATCGCCCATGAAATTCGCAACCCATTGGCAGCAATCCGCTATGCAGCCCAATTGCTCGACGAATCGTCTGAACTCAACGATGAAGACACTCGCCTGGTCGAAATCATCAACAATCACTGCATGCGCTTGAACGACATTATCGAAAATATCCTGCAGCTGTCACGGCGCGATCGCTCACGCCCGGAAGTAATTGATCTGAACGATTGGACATTGCGTTTTGTTGAGGAATACAGCGAAGCCAATGATCTGGGTGAAGACAGCCTCCAGGCAATCGTACAAACCAATGCTGTCGAAGCCACGGTAGATATCCAGCACCTGCAACAAGTGGTCTGGAATCTGGTCCAGAACGCTATACGCTATGGACGCTTACCCGGTGAAGCAGCCCGCGTGAGGATCATCGCACGCCATGCCAGCGAACCTGGTCCGCCGCTGCTGGAGGTGGTTGACCGTGGTCCCGGGATTCCACCCAAGGTTGCTGCCAAGGTATTCGAGCCATTTTTCACTACTCATGAGCTGGGCACCGGTCTGGGCCTTTACTTGGCCAAGCAGATGTGTGAAGTCAATCAAGCCAACCTGGAATACGTACCGGTGTCCGGTGGCGGTAGCTGTTTTCGAATTACCCTGGTGGCTTTCATGCGTGTGGCCGTCACGGTCTGATTCCCTTTGCCGGTCCCCGCATCACCAGCTACCCTGTGAGCGGCTGAACGGAATGAGCAACCCATGGACAAGCAAACCATACTGGTGGTGGACGACGAACGCGACATTCGCGAACTGCTAACCATCACTCTCGGTCGCATGAACCTGCGGGTCGAATCGGCGGCCGGTGTCACTGAGGCCAAACGCAAGCTTGCCGAACATGAATTTCAACTTTGTTTTACCGACATGCGTATGCCCGATGGATCGGGTCAGGAACTGATTGAGTTCATCGCCAAGAATCA
>CAYOLM010000128.1:0-2194 GCA_964404785.1 uncultured Mizugakiibacter sp. | reverse complement strand
CGCATTCTTTCGGCCACCCACAAGGATCTGGCTGCAATGGTGGAACAAAACCAGTTCCGTCAGGATCTTTTTTATCGCATTAATGTCATTGAACTACGGGTCCCCCCGCTACGCGAACGCTCGGCTGATATCCCCAAGCTGGTGGCACGCATTCTCAACCGCCTGACCCAGGAACACGGCAGCGACAAGCCCAGGCTCGAACCGGGTGCTTTGCAAGCCTTGCTCGACTACCCGTTTCCCGGCAACGTGCGCGAGCTGGAGAACGTCCTGGAGCGTGCCGTCGCCTTATGTGAAAACGGCATCATCACCCATAGCGACCTCATGCTATCGCCCGCTCCCAGCAGCACAACCGTACAAAATTACCAAGTGCAACGCACAGGGCGTGACAGCTCCGATGCTGAGGCGGAGAGTGCCGCTAATGGACTCACCCTCGATGACCTGATCACCACCATCGAACGGCAAAAGATCATGGAAGCGCTGCAGCAAACCCGCTACAACAAGACCGCGGCGGCCCGTAAGCTTGGGATTACCTTTCGTGCCTTACGCTACAAACTTAAAAAACTTGGCATTGATTGACGGGGATCTCTACGGCTTGGGCCATAACCGACCCCGTTCAGGGATAGAGCATGCGTGAACACCAAGTGTCACCTTGAAGATCCCAACGGGTGCGCTGATGCAGGCGGAAACGCTGCCCATACCAGAATTCCACCATATCCGGCTCAACCAGATAGCCACCCCAATGGGGCGGACAGGACACGTCCTGATTGGCAAATCTGCTTTCATATTGAGCGTAACGTTCTTCAAAATCCGCTCGGTCACGCAAGGTTTCCGACTGCAGCGAGGCCCAGGCACCGATCTGACTACCGCGGGGACGTGTCGCGAAGTAGGCCGCCGACTCTTCCGTCGAAAGCCGTAAACTGCGGCCTTCAATGCGAACCTGTATACCCTCACCCAGTAACTGCCAGTGGCAACACAATGCCACGGCGGTATTCGCATCAAGTTCATGTCCCTTGGCACTGTCATAATTGGTGTAGAAACGAACCCCCTGCTTATCCACCTGCTTGAGCAATACGATACGGCTGTGAGGACGACCTCCCGCATCAACTGTGGCTAGGTTCATGGCAGTGGGTTCGCGCTCACCTGAGCTTTGAGCTTGCTCAAGAAGGTCACGAAAGGTGTCAAGAATACGCGAATCGAGCATAGGGAATATCCGTTGCCTGCAAAGTACATGGTGCATCATGCCGTCACCGCGCAGAGCTGCCAAGCTATCTATAGATGATCACCCGAAACCCGACACCTACCCAAGCCCAACATGCTCTGGCCCGCTCGATGGGGCGAGTCGATCTGCTCTTGCAACTCGACTCCACACGCCACATGAACCACTCAGAAGCCAACTGATGCTCGTCCCAGGGGTGGACTCAATCCAAGGCTCGCACCTCAACCGCTGTGCCATATGCCAGTACCTCGGTAACGCCCTCGGCCACATCGTTGGCGTCATAACGCATTGCCACAATGGCATTGGCTCCCAAAGTCGTAGCATGCTCAACCATCAGATCGAAGGCCTCAGCACGTACTTTTTCACACAGCTCGGTATACAGGGTGATATTACCGCCCACTATAGTCTGCAGGGCGGCACCAAGATTGCCGATGACACTGCGAGACCGCACCGTGACCCCACGTACTACCCCGAGATTATGCAACACCCGATACCCGGGCAGGTTATCGGCAGTCGTTACGAAAGTATGATCGAATTGAGTCATGGCTTAGCTCTGCTCCAAACGGTAGCCGTGCTGATACACCGCAGTGAGACGCCAGCCATGCTCGCCGGAAAGGGCAAGTTTCTTGCGCAAACGACTGATGTGGGTATCAACGGTTCGTGTCGTCACGCCTGGGCTGAGATTCCATACCTGCTCGAGCAAGGCCTCTCGACTGATAATGCGCCCGTGGCGACGAAATAAATAGGCTGCGAGATCGAATTCACGCTGGGTCAATTCAACTTCTTGTTCACCGATACCTATCCGTCTGCGGTTCAGATCCACACGATACGGTGGGACATCGATTTGACTGTTCTGTTCATCATCATGGGCACCGCGTCGACGCAGTACTGCCGCAACCCGGGCCAGCAGCTCGGCGGGCTTGGGTGGTTTGACTACATAGTCATCAGCCCCGGCTTCCAGGCCACGAACAATGTCGG
>CAYOLM010000127.1:0-4578 GCA_964404785.1 uncultured Mizugakiibacter sp. | reverse complement strand
CTGCCAAGTCTGCCGGTTACACTCGATAATGAGATACGCTGCAATCCGTTTCTGCGCGTGGATACACCTGCCCTTCAAGCATGGTGCACACAACGCAACCCACCAGCACCCAACCGCATCGACCGCTTCGCAATGCTTCGTCAAGCCAAGGACCACTTTCGCGGATGAAAAAATGGCTACTTACCGGCTTTCTGCTGGCACTCTCTGGTTGCGCAGCTTGGCAACCCCAACCTAATCCCCTACCCAGTTCCGCAACACCTCCATCTCCGGCCCCACCCGTACCGCGCCTGCCGGTTGCACCAGCCCCGACACCTCCACCGGCAATACCGCTACCAGCAAGTGCTCCCGCTGCACGCACGCTCTGGCAACGTATGCGTCAGGGCTTCGTTATGCCCAGTTGCAATGCCGATCCGGCAATTCTACGAACGGCCCAGCGTCTCACCCGCCGTCCTCAGGTCTTTGATCGGCAAATTGCCAGAGCACTGCCACTAATTCGTATGGGTCAACAACTGGTGGAAGTAGCGGGAATTCCGAGTGAATTCACCTTGTTGCCACTGGTGGAAAGCAGCTACCGGCCCGACGCACTGGGCCGCGGGGGGTTTGTTGGAATGTGGCAGTTCGGTCGTAGTACCGCACGTTTATCGGGCCTGGATCTGCTTGACGGTTACGACGGCCGCCGTGATCCATGGGCATCCACCCTCGCCGCGACGCGGCTGATACGCAGTTATGGTCAGCAATTCGGTGACTGGCGACTGGCCGTACTGGCCTATAACCGAGGTCTGGGGGCGGTACAACACTGGGTCGCACGCTACGGCATGCCAGCACCCCAGCCAGTCGTACCGGACTGGCCCCTGCCACGCGTCGCCCGTCACTATCTGCTGCGCTTGCTGGCCTATGCCTGCATCGTGCGCGAACCTGAGCGTTTCGATATCCAACTTCCTGGTGGCCAGCACCTGCCAGGCCTACGCCTGGTACGACTGAGCGCACCGCTGGATATGGGCCTGGCCGCACGGCTTGCCGGCATGAGCCGGCGTAATCTCGACCAGCTCAATGCCGGCTATCTCGACGGACGCATGCCCCGGCATGGTCCCGACCATCTACTACTTCCTGCGGCAGCCCATCAACGCTTCGTCGCCACGTACGCCATGCTGTCTGCAAGCACCTGGTCACACTTCGCCCCCTATCACCTGCGCCGCTATGCGCATTTGCAATCTCTACAGCTATCTAAAATCGATCCGCTCAGCCTCGAACAAATTGCTCGACTCAATAATATCGACCCACAACAACGGTTGCGACCCGGCTATCGCTTGTGGTTACCAAAAGGGCTGCATTTACGCAATCTGCAACAGGTATCGCCCCGACCTGCCTGGGGGGCCGTGCATCGGGTACGCCGCGGTGACAGTTTGTGGTCCATCGCCCGTCAATACCGGCTTACGGTTGCTGAGTTGCAACGCTGGAACCACCTGCATCGCACCTTACTGCATCCCGGCAAGATTCTGCATTTGTACCCGCCGGATTGACCGACTCGGCTAAACTTGGCAAATCATCACCGGCCTACAGGCCATTTTAGGAGGACTCATGGGATTTTTATCCGGCAAACGCGCCCTCATTGTGGGCATCGCCAGCCATCGATCCATAGCTTGGGGTATCGCTGAAGCGATGCACCGCGAAGGGGCTGAACTGGCTTTCACCTATCAGAACGAAAAGCTCCTGAGGCGTGTCGAGGATGCCGCCAAGACCTTCGATTCCACGATCACCTTACCGCTGGACGTGAGCAGCGATGAGCAGATTGCGCAGACTATCGAACAGCTTGGCAAGCATTGGGATGGTTTCGATATCCTCGTCCATTCAATCGGTTACGCTCCCCGAGAAGCTCTGGATGGCGAATTTGTGGAAGCCACCTCCCGTGAGGCCTTCGCTATTGCCCACGATATATCCAGTTACAGCCTTACTGCTCTGGCCAAGGCATCCAGACCGATGATGCGCGGTCGCAACGGAGCGATTCTTACCCTGACCTATCTCGGTGCAGTACGGGCGCTATCGAACTACAACGTAATGGGCCTGGCCAAAGCCAGCCTGGAGGCCAACGTCCGCTATCTTGCCTACAACCTGGGTCCCGAAGGAACGCGTGTGAATGCGATTTCTGCTGGCCCCATCAAGACTCTGGCGGCCGCTGGAATCGCCAATATGCGCAAGATGCTCGAACATGTTGAGCACAATGCCCCGCTACGGCGCAATGTGACCATCCAGGATGTCGGCAATACCGCTGCCTTTCTGTGTTCAGACCTGGCCGCAGGCATTACCGGTGAAATCACCTATGTGGATGGTGGCTTCAGCACACTGGGAATGACAGGTATTTGACGAGCGCACGATACGGCATCTGTATTCGCCTATGGCTGACAGGAAACAGCCACGCAAAAGGCCGCGGAGTTCGCGGCCTTTTGCGTGGCACCTACTTGGCTGACTTCAGTCATACAAAGCCCCTCGAAAAACGCTAGCAAGCATTTCGAGTGCCGGGAGTCGTGGGGTGAACGACGAGACCCACCAGCTAGACAATGAGTCAGTGAGGATGCAACGCAGTCATCGGACTGCCTGGCAGATTTCTTAGACGCCCGGCAGCTTACAGATTTTTCGGTTGGAGTTTCACCTTGGTCACTCGACGCAGGGCTTGAACAAAATTTTCTACATCCGCATAGCCTTGCATCTTACCTATCTGGCCAAGAAAATATTCACGCTGGAACACCGGTAGTTTACTCAGGTCACCGGCATGTACGGCCTGCAGTTCGAACAGGCTGAAGTGGCCCTGTCCGAGATCTACTATTCCCGGTACGGGCTTGCCCTTGCTTGGCAAAGCCGTCGTGAAGACGGCCTTATTCAAGGCGGGTGCTTGGCCAGGCTGAGCCCGATGTGCCGCCTTGACATCTTGCACGGTAAGTTTCAGCTGCTTGGCAAGCTTATCCAGGTTGGTCGTAGCCTTGTGCAGACCTGCCATCCATTTTTCGGCTCGCTGCTTGGCCGCAGCATGGATGCGCTCAGCCAGGATCAAGCCGCGGATCGAATGGCTGGCTTCGGCTACGGGAATCGGCCGGGTGGGAGCGTACTTGGCCAGATGCAGTATGACAATATGCTGCGGCCCCAATGATATGGGATCCGAAGTGCTGTTCAACTTGAGAATCTGATCAGAAAAAGCGACTTTGACCACTTTGGGATTGGCAAAGATTCCCTGGCCACCTTTGCGGCTGAACATGGCAGACACTTTTAAGAGAAGTTTCAGACTGCTTGCTGCTGCTGTCAGCGATGCCGGGTTGGCGTAGGTCTTGTCGGTAAGCTTGCCGGCAATAGAACTGTACTCACGATCCCGGGCAGTCTTTTTAGCCTGGGTAAGTAATTGCGCGCGAACCTCGGCAAAGGGTTGCACCTTTCCGGGCCGTAGGGCTAGCAGCTTGATAATGTGGTAACCATCTTTGGAAAGAACCGGTGCAGAAATCTGGCCAGGCTGCAAAGCCAGCATGGCCTTCTGGAAGGTGGGCCCCGTATCCCCCTTGCCTAGCCAGCCAAGCAAGCCACCTTGGTTCTTGGAGCCCAGGTCAGCCGAATATTTCTTTGCCAGGGCCGCAAAATTAGCACCCTTTGCCTTAAGCTGTGCCTCAATTTTCTCTGCGCGCGACAAGGCTTCCTGCTGCTGTTTTGCAGTGGCCTTAGAGGGTAGAGCGATAAGGATGTGCGCGACCTGGTATTCAGGCGCCTGGGTAAAACGGCTTTTTTCCTTTTTATAAAGTGCCTGCAATGCAGCGGCATCCGGAACAGCGGGCTGCATAGTGGCCGCTGTAAGCTCAACATACTGCACCGAGACCATGGCCGGTGTCATGAACTCCTGGTGATGCTGCTGGTAATACGTAGTGATCTCGGTTTGGGTAACCTGCGCGTTAGTGGGTGTCGGCACCGGTAAGGAGATAAAGCGGAAATCCCGAGTCTGCCCCTGCAGCTGCAACAAGCGATCAAGGCGCTTTGGCGTCACGATGGCCGTATCAGCGATTGCCTGGGGCAGGTAATTGCCAAGCATCTCCTGAGCGATACCTTGCTGGTATTGCTCGGGGGTGTAACCACTCTGGGCCAGGGCCGCCTGATAGAGTCGAGAGTTGAATTTGCCGTCCACCTGGAATTGGGGAGTCGAGGCAATTTGTCGACGCAGGCTAGCATCCGCTACGACTACCCCAAGCTTGTTGGATACTTCAAGCAAAATTTGCTGGTTGACCATCTTATGCAATACCCCCTGCTTGAAGGCGGTACTGTCAAGATAGCTGGGGTCGGGCTTCTGCTTGGATTGCAGCAGATTGCGACGCGTATTATTAAGGGTATTCTGATAGGTTTGTTGCGAAATCTCGACATTGCCTACTTTGGCTACATAGGTGTCACTGCTCGCAGAAAAGTAGCTTTCAATTCCAAAAAAGGAAAAAGCAAAAAGTACCAGGACTAGAATAGTCAAACCTATCCAACTGGATAGTGCGTCTCGTAATTTGGTCAGCATGCCGCCAGTTCGCAGTGCGCCTCAATCGGGGTGAATAGTGAGGGCGCCTG
>CAYOLM010000126.1:0-4624 GCA_964404785.1 uncultured Mizugakiibacter sp. | reverse complement strand
GGGGTACTTTCGAGGCGGTGACCCAAGCGCGAAATGCAGCGATGTCCGGTTTGGCTGCGGCCAAAGCCCAGCCTGGCAATGCCCAGGCGATGCAACAGCTGGGTGGCGCCGAGAGCCAGCTTACCCATGCATTGGGAAGACTGTTCGCGGTGGCTGAGGCTTACCCGGATCTCAAAGCCAACCAGAACATGATGCAATTATCTGAAGAACTCAGTTCTACCGAGAATCGGGTAGCTTTTTCCCGCCAGGCGTATAACGATGCAGTAATGACCTACAACAACCGTTGCCAAGTGTTTCCGGCATCGATGATGGTGGGCCAGTTCGGGTTCCAGAGTGCAGAACCACTGGCCATGGACGATCCGGCCAAGCGCGAGGCCCCCAAAGTGAGCTTCAGCTGATCGGTTGAATTGCCAATATGGATTTTTTTGCCAATCAGGAACGTGCTCGCCGTCACTCCCGGCAGATGGTGGGGTTTTTCGTGCTGGCCGTTCTAGCCATCATTGCCGCAGTGGATCTGTTGCTTATCGTGGTTCTGAATCTAGGCCCGCAGAGCGGCCAGACTGAGCTGGCGGTATCGCCAGGGATTATGGTTGCGGTAAGCCTGGTTGTGGCCGGAGTAATCGGTCTGGCTTCGATGTTCCGCCTGGCCTCTTTGCGTGAGGGCGGTGGGGTTATTGCCCGCGAAGTGAATGCCACGCTGGTACCTCCCGATACCACTATTCCAGCGTGGCGGCGTTTGCGTAACGTGATCGAAGAGGTGGCGATTGCCTCAGGTGTTCCGGTGCCTGAGATCTATGTGCTCGAAAAGGAACCTGGTATCAACGCTTTTGCTGCGGGCTATTCACCCGCTGATGCGGCGGTTTGTGTGACCCAGGGCAGTCTTGACAACCTGACCCGTGATGAGCTGCAGGGGGTCATCGCCCATGAATTCAGTCACATGATCCATGGCGATATGCGCTTGAATATCCGCCTCATGGGGGTAGTGTTCGGTATCGTGGTTCTCAGTGTCATTGGTCGGCAGATTCTGCAAGCCGCCTGGTGGAGCGGTGGGACGGCTCGTATCGGTTCCAGCCGGAGCCGGCGCGGCAATAGTGGTGGGCTCTGGGCACTGGGTCTCGGCTTGATGGCGATCGGGGCAATTGGGGTGTTCTTCGCCCGGCTAATCAAGGCTAGTGTGGCCCGGCAGCGTGAGTCGCTGGCTGATGCCTCAGCGGTGCAATTTACGCGTCAGACCGAGGGGATTGCGGGGGCATTGAAAAAGATCGGCGCCCTTGAGGTCGGTTCACGCTTCACTGAAACGCAGAGCGAAGAGGTGTCACACATGCTGTTTGGGGAGGCCGGTCGCTGGACCTCATGGTTTGCCACCCATCCACCTCTGGACGTTCGTATCCGGGCCCTGCAACCTGGCTTTGATGCCAAGGAATTTGAGCAGCTGGCACGCCGCTGGAGCCGCTTGCAAAAGGCCAAGGATCCGGAAGATCCACGCGCCACACTAACCGGCATGATTCCGACCTTGCTGGGTGCTACCGTGGCTGCCGGAGCGATACTCCAGGAGGTCTCCAAGGCTTCTCCACCCATTGCTGCGGATGATGCAGTTCGTATTGATCCGGCGACGGTAGTGTCGCAAGTGGGTACGGGGGAGCGCCAAGACCACCAGCTAGCAGCAACGGTACACGGTAGCCTGCCCGAGAAACTACGGGCAGCTAGCCGAGTCCCTGCTGAAGCCTTGCCACTGGTGCTGGCGCTGGCGTTGGCGGCCGAGCCGGAGGCGGGTGCCCAGCAGACCCAACTCATCGACAAGGCTTTCGGTCAACAGCGAGCCGACCAAGTCACGGCACTGACTCCGTCGATCCGAAGTTTGCACGCCAGGCAACGACTGCCACTGGCGGCACTGGCCTTTCCAGCACTGCGGCGGTTGCCACGTGCACAGATCGAGCGACTGGTTGAAACTCTGCAGGCCCTGGCTCACGCTGATGGGCGGGTTGAACTTGACGAATACTGCCTGGCAAGCTTGGTGCGCGTGCAGATCCTGGATGCGCTTAATCCGGCCCATGGCTTTGTGGTGGGCAGTCTACGGCTAACCGATTGCCGTAATGAATTCGCTCTGGTCGCCGGGCTGGTTGCCCGTTTTGGCCATGATGACAGTACCTCAGCCAGACATGCTTTTCTGTTGGCCATTGAAGAAGCCCTGCCAGGTGCGACGATTGACTATGCTCCGCCGCAGGCTTGGCAGAAACAGCTTGACGTTGCGCTGCTCCGCTTGGATCGACTCAATTCGGCCAGCAAGGAGCTCGTGGTTCGTGGACTGACCCGAGCGATTTGCGAAGATAATGAGGTTCGAGTCGCCGAGGCGGAGTTGCTACGGGTGGTGTGCGCGGCGTTGCATTGTCCGCTGCCGATCCATTTGCAAGGTGGTACATAGATGACTACGCGGAGTTCTCGGATTGCCCGAGACCGATGTTCATAATCCGGTAGACCGCTAGTTTTGGCTCGTTTCCGTACAAACTCGACCGAGTATCCGGTCCGCAGCCTGTTCAGCGATCATAATGACGGGGGCATTAGTATTGCCGGTCGGTAGGTCGGGCATGATCGAGGCATCAACCACCCGTAGTCCGGCGATGCCATGGACTCGCAGCTCGCTGTCCACTACAGCTTTAGTATCACGTCCCATCCGGCAGGTACCGACCGGATGGTAGATGGTTTCGGCCTTGTGGCGGATAAAGGCAGCCAGTGCCACGCGGTCAGTGACTTCCGCACCGGGAAAGATTTCCTGGCCGCGATATGGGTTGAAAGGAGTTTGGGCAAACAGCTCACGCGACCGCTGCACACCCTCAATCAGCATTGCAAGGTCATATCCTTGTGGATCACTGAGATAACCTGGAGTGATGCTTGCGGCGACCCTTGGATCAGCCGCAGCAAGGCGGATGCAGCCACGACTTTTCGGGTGTAGGCCGCAGGCGTGCAAGGTGTAACCGTTACCTGACATGCGGTGACGGCCATGATCATCGAGTAGGGCTGGAACGAAATGGAACTGCAGATCACAGCCGGGACTCTCGGCAAGTCGGGAACGTATAAAACCTCCCGCCTCGGCAATGTTTGAGGTGCCGATACCCTGGTGATGCAGCAAATATTGCAGAGCCACCCGCATATCACTGAGGTGATCGTAGGTGTTGCGGTACGGAGTTGAAGCCAGGGTGCAGATATCCAAATGGTCCTGCAAATTACCACCAACCCCCGGAGCATCGTGGTGGACATGAATGCCGTGTGCACGCAAGTGATCGGCCGGACCGATACCCGAGAGCATCAGCAGTTGCGGTGAGTTGATCGTGCCCCCGCATAGCAGCACTTCGCCGGCTTCTACAAAATGCGAACGACCCCAGCGATCGCGTATCCACACGCCACAGGCCCGGCCCTGGTTGATCTCGACCCGCTCGGCCAAGGTGTGAGTATGTATGCGCAGATTGTGACGATTACGGATCGGTTGCAGGTAGGCGGTGGCCGCTGAGCAGCGTGCACCATTGCGCTGGGTAACCTGATACAGACCGAAGCCGGTCTGCTCAGCGCCGTTGAAATCGGGATTATGAGCGTAGCCTGCGGCCACTGCCGCGGCGATTAGCGCATCCGACAAAGGGTTGTGATAGCGCAGGTCAGAGACCGTAAGCGGACCACCCGTACCATGCCAGGTATCGCCACCGCGTTGGTTGTCTTCAGCCCGTTTGAAGTAGGCAAGTACCGATGTCCAGCCCCAGCGCGCGTCGCCACTGACTTCCGCCCAGCGATCGTAGTCGGCGGGAATTCCACGTACATAGCACATCGCATTGATGGAACTCGAGCCTCCCAGTACCTTGCCGCGGGGCCACCATAGCTGGCGGTTTTCGAGTTCACTCACGGGTACGGTGTCGTAGTTCCAGTTGATCCTGGAGCGACTCATCAGCTTGGCTAAGCCGGCAGGCATGTGGATAAAAGGGTGCCAATCACTCGGCCCGGCCTCAACCAGCAGTACCCGACGGGTGGGATCGGCCGATAGGCGGTTGGCAAGCACGCAGCCAGCTGAACCGGCACCGATGATGATGCTGTCAAAAGTCATGAAGGGTTCCATTTGCCGTGAACCTGTACAGTGCTCGTCAGGCCGGGGTCTGGCAAGGTTGTAGTACCGCATTCGGGCACCGTAGCTGCTTCGAGGTACCGAGTACCTACGGCTGTTGCCGGTAGGTGGGGCCTCCTACCAAGCTTGGCCCAATTACGACTGCGCAGCGACACAACTCTTAAAGCTCGTCATCCCGGGCTCCCCATTCACGTCATCCCGGGCGCAGACCCGGGATCCACAGCCTGGCGGCAGCGCCCGAACGGGCCTCTAACGCAATCCGCAATAACCTCAAACACGTTCCGGGCCGGGTGGATTCCCGCCTGCGTGGGAATGACAAGAGTGGGTGCGGGCACCACAAGAAGTCTCGTCATCCCGGGCGCAGACCCGGGATCCACAGCCTGGCGGCAGCGCTTGAGCGAGCCTCTAACGCAATCCGCAATAACCTCAAACACGTTCCGGGCCGGGTGGATTCCCGCCTGCGTGGGAATGACAAGAGTGGGTGCGGGCACCACAAGAAGTCTCGTCATCCCGGGCGCA
>CAYOLM010000125.1:0-4653 GCA_964404785.1 uncultured Mizugakiibacter sp. | reverse complement strand
CTGAATCCATTACTGTTCCACCTCCAGGTTGGCAGCCCATGGTACGGGCTGGTGAACTCGCTCAACCTACTCACCTTCTGGGTTCTGGGCCTGTCGATCTTCGGTCTGGCCCGTTGGACCAAGCGCAGCACCACCCATGCAGCCACCGTCGTGCTCGCCCCACCCGTGCTGATCTACGGCATCTGGATTCTCATCAAACTGGTATAAATCATGGCCATGAAACGCAAGGGTTGGATCGCGTTAGCGATTCTGGCAGGGGTAGTGTTGCTCGTTATCGTGGGCAGCCTCGGCTCCCGCTCCAAGGGCACTGAAGTCACCATCAGCACGGTGGCCTCGCGTACCGTGCGCAGCTCGATTCTCGCCGGGGGACAGTTGATGTTCTCCGATCCGGTACAGCTTAAACCACAAGTGATTGGGCGAATCAGCAGCATTTCGGTCAAGGAAGGCCAGCGCGTCAAGGCCGGTGCCGTAGTCTTGCGCCTCGACCCGCAGACCTATCAGGCCGCTGTGGATCAAGCCAGTGCGGGGGTCAAGCAAGCGCAGACCTCCATCGAAAGCCAGAAACTGACCGTACTCAACCTGGCCAGGCAGGTGGCCCGGCAAAGAACCTTGTTCAAACGTGGCTTGGTCGATGCCAACAGCTTTGACAATCTACAAAATCAGCTGGCCATTGCCCGGGTGCAACAGGCTTCGGCCGAACAGTCGCTGAGTATTGCCGAGGCCCGGCTTAACCAGGCCCAGCAGGATCTGGCCAAGACCGTAATCAATTCGCCTATTGACGGCATGATTACCAGCTTGCCGGTCAAGGTTGGTGAAACGGTGATCGCCGGCACCAATATTCCCGGGGCAACGCTGATGACCATTGCCAACCCGGCCCAGATCATTGCCGATGTGCAAGTCGATGAGGCGGATATTGCCAACGTCAAGTTGGGTACCAAGGCCCAAATCCACGCCGTGTCATACCCCAACCAGACACTACACGGTAAGGTAATTTTTATTGCCTCCTCAGTAACCAATAATGCGCTTACCGCTAACAGTGGGCGCACCTTTGAGGTCAAAATTGCGCTGCAGGGCAAGGATTTGCCCCATATCCTGCCGGGGATGAGCTGCCGTGTGGAAATTTATACGCGCAGCGCTTCCAACACCCTGGCGGTACCGATCCAGGCGGTACTGTATAAAAATAAGCCCGGCGCCAAGAATCTCGAACCCACTGGCGGCGCTTATGTGTTTGTGATGCGCAAGGGTAAAGCTCGTAAGCTCAAGGTCACCACGGGCATATCCAGCGATACCTGGCAGGCCATCGACAAGGGACTCAAGCCGGGTGAAAAGGTTATCACCGGCCCATACCTGACCTTGCACAGCTTGACTGCTGGTCAGGACATCGTGGCCAAGGTATCCAAAAAAACTAGCTCTACGGACACTCATACTGCCAAGCTCAGCAAAAAACCGGCCAAGAGTGGCTCATGAGCACAGACACCGGACAACAGTTGTTGCGACTCCAGGATATCTGCAAGCGCTATCGAATGGGTGATACCGATGTCAACGCATTGCATGGGATTGATATCGAAATTCAGCGCAACGAGTACGTGGCTTTTATCGGACCTTCCGGCTCCGGCAAAACCACCCTGATGAATATCGTCGGCTGCCTGGATCGCCCAAGCTCGGGGAGCTATTGGCTCAACGGCCAGCGGGTCGCTGATCTGGACGACAATGCCCAAGCCCGAATTCGCAATCGCGAAATCGGCTTCGTATTTCAGAACTTCAATCTGCTGGGGCGTGCCAATGCCCTGCACAACGTTATGCAACCGCTGGTCTATCGGGGCATTCCTCTGCGCGAACGCCGCCGCATGGCTACCCAGTCACTGGTCGAAGTCGGCCTGGGTGATCGTCTTGATCACCTGCCCAACCAGCTCTCCGGTGGCCAGCGGCAACGGGTGGCGATTGCCCGGGCGCTGGTCGGCACACCCTCGATTCTGCTCGCTGACGAACCCACCGGCAATCTCGACTCGCATACAGCCGGCGAGATCATGGTTATGTTCGAGACACTGCATCAGGCCGGCAATACCATCATTATTGTCACCCATGACCCGGATGTCGCCGCCCACGCCCATCGGGTAATTTCGATTCGCGATGGCGAGGTCATCAGCGACCTGCAAAGTAAACCGCAACAAGCTGGCAACGGATCCCGCCGTGTATAGTCTGGCTGAAAGCCTGCGCGCTGCCCTGCAAGCCATCCGCTTTCACATCTTGCGCGCTACCCTGACCGTACTCGGCATGGTCATCGGGGTGGCCGCAGTGATTACTGTGGTGGCCCTACTGCAAGGCATGAGCCAGTCGATCACCACCCAGTTCAAGTCACTAGGCAGCAACGGGATAACCATCGTTTCCTACCTGCCGAAAAAGGCTGCTCTTGAGGGCAAAACCTCACGTATCAGTCCACAGGATCTGCACGCCATCGTCCAGGAAGTACGTGGTATTCACAACGTCGTACCGGTACTGCGCCTGGCCTTTCTCAGCGCACCGGTTCGTTATCACGGCCAAAGTAGCAACACCAGTGTCACGGGCACGACTTCAAGCTATGCGGGGGCTAATTCCAGCTATCCGGTGAACGGTCGCTTCATCAGCCCTAGCGATAACCAAACCCGACGTCCGGTTGCCATCATTGGCAAGAGCCTGATCAAGGATCTCGGTCTGCCCCATAACCCGGATGGTCAGTTCATTCAGCTTTTCGGAAACTGGTTCAAAGTAGTCGGGGTACTCAATAAGCTGGGCACCATGCTGGGAATGATCGATCTGGATAACCGGGTTTACATACCCTACGGAACCGCCCGCAGCCTGATCGGCGCAGGCAATCTGCCCAATATCCGGATCATGCTGCAACTCGACAAAGTAGGCAATCTGCACGAAGTCGAAGGCAACATCACCCGGGTGCTGCGTCGTCGCCACCATTTGCGACCCGGCGAAGCCAATGATTTCAGGTTCCGCAGTGCCGAACAGCTGACCAAGGACATCCAGAAGGTCTTCAATATGGCCAGCCTGATTCTGGGCGGTATCGTGTCCATCGCTTTACTGGTCGGTGGTATTGGCATCATGAACGTAATGCTGGTATCGGTGACCGAACGAACCCGGGAAATCGGCATTCTCAAAAGCCTGGGGGCGACCCGTAGCGATATCCTGCTGCAATTCCTGATCGAAGCCGTGCTGCTGTCCTTACTGGGCGGGTTGATCGGATTATTGCTGGGTTACGGGGTCGGTCAGTTAATCGTACATTTCGTGCCGGCCTTCGCCGGAGCGGTCATTCCCAACTGGGTGATCGTGCTGTCACTGGGCTTCACTGCAACCGTCGGTCTGGTGTTCGGGATTGCCCCGGCAGCACGGGCGGCCTCACTCGATCCTATCGACGCGCTGCGCTACGAATGAGAGCATCATGTACCTACTGACCGAAAGCCTCCGTTCCGCGCTGATTTCGATTCGTGCCAACAAGTTGCGCAGCTTTCTCACCACACTCGGCATCGTCATCGGCGTAGCCGCGGTAGTGGCCGTGGTTGCCCTAATTCAGGGTTTCAGTCAGTCGATCAGCAATCAGTTTCGTGGTATGGGCAGTGACAACCTGATCATCCAGGCCTATCTCCCCATCAAGGACCAGCTCGCCGGAAAAACCGCACGTATCACCTCCAAGGACATGCTGAGCATCCAGCATCAAATCCCGCATCTCACCGGGATCAGTCCCATTCTCGGCTTTGGCGGAAAGGTTCAGCACCACGACCAGATCACCAATACGGAAATCTGGGGCACTACCCCTGCCCTGGCACAATGGTTCAGTGCCTATCCCGACCAGGGCCGTTTTCTGGTTCCGGGAGATGACCGGTACCATCGCCGCGTGGCAGTAATCGGCACCACGGTACTCGACAATCTGCACCTGCAGAAAAACCCGGTCGGCGAATACATTCGCATCAACAACAATTGGTTCCGGATTGTTGGCGTGCTGCACAAACTCGGTTCACTGCTGGGCAATGATCAGGACAATCACATCGTGGTCCCGTTCGGTACCGCACGCAGTCTGATGGGCAGCTCTTTGGTTCCCAATATTACTATCGAACTGAAAGTAGCGAAGGGTGCCGATATCAATGCCGTAGCAGGACGCATTCGTACCTTGTTACGCCGCAATCACCATCTGAAACCCGGTCAGGCTAATGACTTCAAGGTCCAGACTGCATCGCAATTCAGTGACAGCTGGCGCAAGATTCTGGGTACGATCACCTTGGTCGCTGGGGGCATTGTTGGAATCGCGCTGCTGGTCGGCGGCATCGGCATCATGAACATCATGCTGGTGTCGGTGACCGAACGAACCAAGGAGATCGGCATCCTCAAGAGCCTGGGCGCTCGCCGCAGCGACATTCTGCTGCAGTTTCTGATTGAATCCGCCACCCTGGCCCTGCTCGGCGGCCTGATCGGCTTAATGCTGGGCTATGGAATCGGCCTGCTGGTATTGCATCTGGTACCCGGTTTCGGTGGTGCCAGCATACCCATCTGGGCGGCCCTGCTGGCCATTGGTTTCTCCGGCGGTACCGGCATTATCTTTGGTATTGCCCCGGCCGCACGCGCAGCGGCACTGGATCCGATCGAAGCGTTGAATGCCGGATCGAGCTGATT
>CAYOLM010000124.1:0-4671 GCA_964404785.1 uncultured Mizugakiibacter sp. | reverse complement strand
AAGCTGATACCTACCGGCAGCCCTCGTACCAGGCCCATCGGTACGCTGATATCGGGATAGCCTGCGACAGCGGCCTCACCAGCGCTGCCGCCAAGATAATGGCCGCCATCCACCGGATCGACCACCCAGGCCGGAGCCGTGGTAGGTGCGACCAGGGCATCGAGGTGGTATTGGCGCATGGCGGCATCGATCCCTTCAGGGCCAGCCAGGCGCTGGGCTTCGGTACGCGCCTTGATATAACTGGGATCGCTCAGCGGGCCGCGTTTCTCCGCCTTGATGAAGAGTTGCTGACCAAACCAGGACATTTCTTGCTTGGCGTGTTTGCGGTTGAAAGCAATCAGCTCGCTGAGATTTTTTTCCTTGACCCTGGGGCGAGTAGCGAGGTAGGCGTTGATATCATGCTTGAATTCATAGGACAGGGCGATATTTTCATCCTGGTCGAAAGCATGCAGATGCGGAATCACCACCGGGTCAATGATGATGGCACTGGCTGCCCGCATGGCTGCAATGGCCTGGTTGAACAGTTTGTCGGTACCCGCTTGATAGCCGCTGAGTGCTCGCACCACGCCAATGCGCTTGCCCTTCAGTCCATTGGGTAGCAGAAAACGGCTGTAGTCGGTGGCATGCTGGTGGGCATTGATCGTGGCCGGATCTCGTGGATCACTGCCAGCCATGGCAGTGAGCAGTATGGCAGCATCACGTACGTCCCGGGCAATCGGACCGGCGGTATCCTGGGCATGACTGACGGGAATGACCCCCGTGCGACTGACCAGCCCGACGCTGGGCTTGATGCCAACGACCCCGTTCATTGAGGACGGGCACATGATCGAGCCGTCGGTTTCGGTGCCAATCGCTACCGGTACGTAGCCCGCTGATACGGACACCGCCGAACCCGAACTGGAGCCGCAGGCGGTACGGTCGAGTACGTATGGATTGCGGGTGAGTCCACCCCGCCCACTCCAGCCGGCGATGGAATGGTTGCCGCGATAATTGGCCCATTCGCTGAGATTGGCCTTGCCCAGGATGACCATGCCCGCCGCACGCAGTTTTGCTACAAAACTGGCATCACGCGGCGCGGGTGCCCCCATCAGGGCAAGAGAACCGGCGGTGGTAAGCATGCGGTCACCCGTATCAATATTATCCTTAAGCAGAATGGGAATGCCCCATAAGAGACCATGAGCTTTTCCTGCGGCACGTTCACGGTCGAGGTGACGAGCAATATTCAGAGCGTCGGGGTTCAGCTCAATGACCGCATGCAGATCCGGTCCTTGTTGGTCTAGCGCGTGGATGCGGCGAATCGCGGCTTTGACCAGTTGCAGGGAGGTTAGTTTACCGTCCCGCATGGCCTGGCTGAGTTGACTGATGCTCGCGTAGGCGTATGGATCCTGGTAGCGATACGTTTTCGCGGAGGGGACTCCGGCAGCGATACTTGCTGTGGTAACTGTCAACCCGACCAGCGCGAGTAATAGGAGCAAATGCAATCGACGCATGGATATTCCCCTCGGCAACATAGACACGGCTTTTTTGAGTCTCGCAGATACCCTTCCACCGCTAAGATTGGCGGTGCACGAGATCTGTATTCGAACCGACAGGCCCCATATTAACAGTCTGTTGGGCCATGAGTGGAGTCGTTTATGAGGTTGAGAAATCGGCCTATTTTATGAACTTCATGAGTGTGCGTAGGCTAGAAATTCATCCAGCGCGACGCTGGGCGAAGCGTTGATCGAGTTTGTCGAGGTTTTGCAGTGACAGCAGATGGGCGTAGATCAGACCCATGGCGCCGTTGGCAAGCAGACTTTGTGCAGTTTCCGCAGATAGTTTCTTGAGCTTTTCTTCGTCGATGACCCACATGCCCTGGATGACCCGGGGTGCTGATCCATCTTGAGGTGCGGACTGCAGATTTTTTGCTTCCAGCAAGCCATGCTTGTTCAGTTCGTTGACGAAAGTCTGGGTGGCAGTAACAAAGCCCTGGTATTCCTTGAGAAAATCCACCACTCGCTGGAGTGCATCGGTTTCTTTGCCTTGTGCGTCAAAAAGTGCTTCGCCGTCCTCGGTATTCAGACCCGTATAGCCTTCATCGATAAAGATCTGGAAACGTTCGCCATCTTCGGCCAGCACAAACGGGTAGCGACGCACGAAAGCCGGGATGTAGCCATCGCTCCAGTTGCCTTCGGCATCGACGAACAGGTTTTCGCCGGATTGTAAACCGACCAAGGCAGAAGGCAGCACACTGTCGGCTTTTTCACCCACAAAGACAATGGGATAGTCTCTGGCGATGCGGCCCATTTCGGCGATGACTACGGGTACCGCGTTCAACTCTCGCGCATGGGCCATGGACTGGCTGGCTCGTAGTCGAAACGTGGCATGTTTTTCACGGTTGAGTGGTACCGGACGGTCATAGATAAGCAGGGTTTTCACCGGGGCATTCCTGGTCGACGAAGTACAATAGGCTGCTGATTGTAGCGGTAATCAGTGAATTTCGGGCAGAGGCTGACCGATTACGGCTACACTTCGCGTTGGATCGGGGGTAGCTACCCGGTTTTTCCTCTTCGAGTATTGATATTGACTATGACACTTGTTCCCGTGTTGCTTTCAGGTGGTTCCGGCACCCGCTTGTGGCCGCTGTCACGCGAGGCGTATCCCAAACAGTTTCTGCCCTTGGTCGGGGAGGATAGCCTGCTGCAGTCAACCTGGCGGCGGGTGGCACCGTTGGCAGGAGCCGCTGCGGTGGTGGTTGCCAATGAAAATCATCGCTTCATGGCTGCGGAACAACTGCGCGCGGTAGGTTGCGAACCGACCCCAATGCTACTGGAGCCGGTGGGTCGCAATACGGCGCCGGCCATTGCTGTGGCCGCCATGGCCGCCTTGGAGCAGGTCGAGGATGCGGTGTTGCTGGTGTTACCGACCGATCATACGGTAGGCGATGAACCCGCTTTTCTCGACGCTGTGCGGGTGGCGTTACCCGCCGCAGAAGCCGGTCGTCTGGTGACCTTCGGTATTGTGCCGAATGGGCCGGAGACTGGCTACGGGTATATCCAAGCAGAGGTCGGTGAGGGGCTGCGCAGAGTGCGCCGCTTTGTAGAAAAGCCGGATCGTGACCGGGCCGAAGGCTGGCTTGCCGAGGGTGGTTACTACTGGAACAGCGGTATGTTTTTGTTCACTGCGCAACGTTATCTACAGGAGTTGGAGCGTTGGCGTCCGGAGATTCTGGAATGCTGTCGCAAAGCGTTCAAACTGGCTCGCCGTGATCCGGATTTCACCCGTCTCGATAGCGAGGCATTTACAACCTGTATGGCCGACTCGATTGACTATGCGGTCATGGAAAAAACTGCCGATGCAGCGGTATTGCCGGTGGATATCGGCTGGAGTGATGTCGGTTCATGGGCGGCGTTGGGGAAAATACAGCAAGCGGATGCGGATGCCAGCGGCAATGTGCAGCACGGCGATGTGCTGGCTATGAATTGCCATAACACTTATGCCTGGGGTGAGCGGCGCTTGCTGGCGCTGATTGGTCTGGATGACGTAGTCGTGGTGGACTCAGATGATGCCTTATTGGTGGCACATAAGGACCGGGTACAGGACGTTAAGGCCATTGTGCAGCGACTACGTGAAGATGGCCGTAGCGAGGCGACCTGGCACCGAAAAGTATATCGGCCTTGGGGCGCCTACGATTGTATCGATCAGGCAGAACGCTTTCAGGTCAAGCACATCACGGTCAAGCCGGGTGCCGCGCTATCTTTGCAGATGCACCATCATCGTGCGGAACACTGGATCGTGGTTCAGGGTACGGCTCGGGTGACCCGGGGGGAAGAGGTGTTTCTACTCTCCGAAAACGCCTCCACCTATATTCCCGTCGGTACCCGGCATCGTCTGGAGAATCCCGGCAAGCTGCCGTTGGAACTCATCGAAGTGCAGTCAGGTGCCTATCTCGGTGAGGACGATATTGTTCGTTTCGAGGACGTGTATGGACGCTAGATCTAAGTTACTGAAGTCCCTGTCCCCCCTGGATCAGCTTGAAGCCGAGAGCATTGGTATCTTGCGTGAAGTTGCAGCGTGCTTCCGTCATCCAGTGCTGATGTATTCGATCGGCAAGGATTCCTCGGTACTGATGCATCTGTTGAAAAAGGCCTTCGCACCGGCACCACCACCCATGCCACTGCTGCATGTGGATACGGGTTGGAAATTTCACGAGATGATTGCTTTTCGTGACCGACGGGTGGCTGAGGAGGGGCTGGAACTGATCGTCCACACCAACGAGGAAGGGGTACGCCAGGGTATCGGTCCGGTGAGTCACGGGGCGAGTGTGCATGTGGATGTGATGAAGGTGACGGCACTCAAGCAAGCACTGGACCAGTATGGTTTCGATGCGGCTATAGGTGGTGCCCGTCGTGATGAAGAAAAGTCGCGAGCCAAGGAACGAGTATTTTCTTTCCGCAGCGCGCAGCATCGCTGGGATCCCAAGAATCAACGACCGGAACTATGGAACCTGTACAACACCCGTATTGCCCCGGGCGAGAGCGTGCGCGTATTTCCCTTATCGAACTGGACCGAACTCGATGTTTGGCGGTACATCCGCCGCGAGAATATTCCTGTCGTTGCTCTGTACTTCGCTGCCGAACGGCCGGTGGTCGAGCGCGATGGAGTGCTGATCATGGTCGATGACGAGCGTTT
>CAYOLM010000123.1:0-4682 GCA_964404785.1 uncultured Mizugakiibacter sp. | reverse complement strand
TCACCTGATTGTGGAGTTTCACCATGGCAGAAGTGACCCCCGCCAACGGCCAGGACGCGACGCAGGGACAAGCCGACGGACCGCAACTTGGTTTGCAGAAAATCTATGTCAAGGATGTTTCCTTCGAGGCTCCCAACGCCCCCCAAGTGTTCCAGGACATGGGTGCCGCTGAGGCCCAACCACAGATTCAGCTGAACCTGAATCAGAAGGCCGCCGCTCTAGACGAACAGACTTACGAGGTCGTATTGACGCTCACCCTGACCTGTACTCTTGACGAAAAAACGGTTTACCTGAGCGAAGTCCAGCAAGCCGGTATTTTTTCGTTGAGCGGTTTTCCGGATACTGATCGTGAAGCGATTCTGGGCGTGTACTGCCCTAACACTCTGTTTCCGTATGCCCGCCAAGTGGTGACCGATTTGATCCAGAATGGCGGCTTCCCCCCCTATTTCCTGCCACCCATCAACTTCGATGCGTTGTATGCCGAGCAGCAGCGTCAACAGAGTATGCCTGAGGCGCCGCCGGCTAACGCCTGAGCGAAAAGTATGAACGGGCATACCCCGGTCACCGTCCTGGGCGCTGGCTCATGGGGTACGGCACTTGCCAGCCTACTGGCCCACAAAGGCATCCGCACCCGGCTCTGGGGCCGGGATGCGGCGGCCCTCGCGGATATGGCAGCGTCACGATGTAATCGCCGTTATCTCCCCGACCTTGAACTGCCCGCCAACTTGATCTACTCGGCAGATCTGGGTCAGGCTGTTAATCAGGCCGGGTTGGTTCTGATTGCGGTACCCAGCTCGGCATTTTTCAGTACCTTGCAACAGGTGGCCGCGCACGTTCGCTCCGGTACTGGTATCGCCTGGGCTACCAAGGGGTTTGAGCCAGGGAGTGGCCGGTTTCTCCACGAACTGGTCGAGTCGCTGCTACCTGGCTACCCGGCTGCAGTCATCAGCGGCCCGTCTTTCGCTCGCGAAGTCGCCGCTGGCGCCCCTACCGCGGTAACCGTCAACGCCCATGACGCCGATTTCGCGCTAGACATGGCCAAACTTCTGCATGGCCCTACATTTCGGGCCTATTCCGGTACCGATATGCTTGGCGCTGAACTCGGTGGGGCCATGAAAAACGTCCTTGCGGTCGCTACCGGTGCCGCCGATGGCATGCATCTCGGCCTCAATGCACGGGCCGGGCTCATCACCCGGGGAATGAATGAAATGCTGCGTTTGGGCCTGGCACTCGGGGCTCGCGTCGAGACCCTCATGGGCCTGGCCGGACTGGGTGATCTAGTGCTGACCTGCACGGGTGACCTGTCGCGAAATCGCCAATTGGGAATCGCCTTGGGGCAGGGCACCCCAATCCAGCAGGCACTTAGCGAAATCGGCCAAGTTGTCGAAAGTGTGCTCACCGCTGAGGAAATCGGCCGCCTTGCCGAGCGCCATGATCTGGACCTGCCCATCAGTTTGCACGTCCGTGCCGTCCTACGCGGTGAACTTACCCCAACCGAAGGTATGCGGGAACTGCTCGCCCGTGAACAGAAAGCTGAGTACCCACATGCTCTGCTGAGCCCCTGAGCAATTTACCGAAAGAATCGGTATTTTTCACAACTCGGTGCTAGAGTCGAGAGTTTGCTCCAGTCGCAAATTGCAACTACCCGTGGGGAGCATGCCTACACCAGCCCGCCAATCCAGCCGATCCTCAACCGGAAAACCCTCCGTGTTGCCAGCTATCTGGCGACGTCTGCTGGAAACCCGGCGGCCATCGGCACTGCAACCCTCGACAGCGCTGGGCTTTCTATTCGAAATCAGCGCCGAGGAGCAGGCCGCTGCCTGGCTGGATGTGGCACCGGTACTGTTGGACCTCGCTAATCAACCACGTCTCCCTCGGCCACAGCCTCTCGACGCCAACCGCTTGGCCGAAGCCCCACTGGACCTACCCGAACAGCGCTTGGCGGCATGCATCTTGGGGCTGCCTCACGTGGCCCGCAAGGGTCGCCGATATGCGCGACTCAGTGGCCACCTAGGCGATGCGTTGTTGACCGAGATGCTTGATGTATCGTCTTGTCTACTCGGTGGTGTGGCCGGCTTGAGCCTGACCCGGGGTCGTCCACATCCACTGGTCTGGGAATGGCGCGTCGAACCCGACGGCCAGCAACGCCTGCATCCTCAGCTCGAGGCGGGCCAGCACCTGCTGCGGGTCGGTGGACTGTGGTGCCTGGATATCGAACACGCCACGCTGGCACCCTTTGAAGGCCAGGATGACGAGGCCTCACTACTGGACTTTCCCCCACTGGTGGCCTCTGCAAGCAGCAGCTTTGCCGCGGCTTTGCCGCAATCACCCCTGGCTAAGCGGATCCCTCCACCTACCCGGTTCGAGCACATTGAACGGGCTGATCTTACCCCTCGACCGGCGCTGACCCTGCATGCCCTGACCCGACATGCACGTCTGGCTGCAGGCACTGCGCCGCTAGCCTATGCCAGGTTGAGCTTCGACTATGGCGGCGAACGTCTGCCTGGTCGCGGTGGTGAAGTCAGTGTACAACGCGTGCGTGCCGGCAAGCTGGTCGAAATTATCCGCCGTCGGGCTGAGGAGCTGGCCCATATGGAGCAGTTGGAAGTGGCTGGCCTGACTCCCGCCGTAGATACGGAGGGGCTGCCTTGGGACCTGGCCGATACCCTGCCCGAAGACGCCTGGCTGTTCCCCGGTACCGGGCACAGTGGAGCACTTGAGGTCAATACTCCGGCTCGCTGGCTGGGATTGCGGGGCAAACTTGAACCCGTTGGCTTCCAGTTTGACTATGCCCCCAGTTTTCCATTTGAGGTACTGGAAGGGCCGCCGCAATGGTATGTGGAAGCAGACACCCTGGTAGACCAAAACACTTTTCGGCTGGATCTCGGCCTGGTTCTGAAGGAGCAACGCGTACCCCTGCTGAAAGCCGTCAGCTTGGCGTTGTCCGAGCACCAGTTTAGTCTGCAACGCAGCCCCAACGAGCCCGACGACGCGGTCTGGTATGCCCCCATTGATAAGCGCCGCCGTATCCCGATCCGCCTGTCGGCACTTCGAGCATTGTTGGCACCGCTGGCTGAATATCTCGATAAACCATGCCGTGAAGATGGTCTGTACCTACCGCGGGTCCAGACCGGCAGGTTGGAAGAACTGCGCGACGCCCTACCGGAAGCGCACAGCTTCGAGGTGCCAACTGAATTGAGCGGTTTTGCATCCCGTTTAGCCGAAGTCGCCAAACAGGTCAGTGATCAGCCCCCAGCCGGACTGCACACCACCCTGCGTGGCTACCAGCGGGATGGCTTGCGGTGGATGAATGCTTTGGCAGAGGCGGCACTCGGTGGCATTTTAGCCGACGACATGGGCCTGGGAAAGACGGTTCAGCTGATAGCCCATCTTTTGGTGCTGCGCGAGCACGGAGACCTTGAGCATCCGGCCCTGGTAGTTGCCCCTACCAGTTTACTGCCCAACTGGGAAAGCGAACTCGACCGCTTTGCTCCCGATCTGCGCCACCATACCTTGCATGGCCCACAACGGGCGGCCGGCTTCACCCACCTGCATGAGTATGACGTGGTGCTGACCAGCTATGCCCTGCTGCCCCGGGATGTTGATGCCTTGCAAGCGCAGCACTTTTCTTTGGTGGTTCTCGATGAAGCCCAGCAAGTGAAGAATCCCCGAGCCCTGGCCCGCCGGGCCCTGCTGCGACTGGATGCACCGCGGCGTTTGGCCCTGACCGGGACTCCACTGGAAAATCATCTCGGCGAGCTTTGGTCACAGATGGATCTGTGCGTGCCGGGTCTGCTCGGCGACGAACACGGTTTTCGGCGCCACTACCGGCAACCGATCGAGAAGCAGGATGATGGCGACACCCAGATACGTCTCAACCGGCGTATCGCACCGTTCATCCTGCGTCGGAGTAAAGCCGAAGTCGCCACCGAACTACCGCCCAAGACCGAGATCATCCGCAACGTACGTCTACACGGCCCCCAACGCGAGCTGTACGAATCCCTGCGTCTGAGCCTGGGCGAGGAGTTACGCCAGATCATTGCCGAACGGGGGATTGAGCATAGCGGTATCGTGGTTCTTGATGCCCTACTCAAATTGCGCCAAGTCTGCTGCGATCCACGTTTGCTGAAATTACAGGCGGCGCATGGGATCCAGCAATCTGCCAAGCTCGAGATGCTTATGGAAATGCTGCCGGCACTGGTCGATGAAGGTCGCAACGTTTTGTTGTTCAGCCAATTCACCAGCATGCTGGCGTTGATCGCCAGAGAGCTTGATAAGCAGCGTATCCCCTATGAACTGCTGACTGGCAGCAGCCGTGACCGAACCACTCCAGTCAAACGCTTTCAAGCCGGCAAGGTACCGCTGTTCTTGCTGTCTCTGAAAGCCGGCGGAGTAGGTCTCAACCTTACCGCGGCCGATACCGTGATTCACTATGACCCTTGGTGGAACCCTGCTGCCGAAGCTCAGGCCTCGGATCGTGCCCACCGTATCGGCCAGGAAAAGCCGGTCTTTGTCTACCGGCTGGTCACTACCAATTCAGTCGAAGAACGTATTGAAGCCATGAAAGCACGCAAGGCTGCCCTGGCCGATGCCCTGCTCAATGGTGGCAGTAGCACTCGGCTACACTTTGATAAACAAGACATTGAGACGCTCTTGGCACCGCTTTGAACCCTCAACCCCAA
>CAYOLM010000122.1:0-4702 GCA_964404785.1 uncultured Mizugakiibacter sp. | reverse complement strand
ATGAGGATGGACTCCGTTACGAGGATGAGTTCGTCAAGCACAAGATTCTTGATGCTATCGGTGATCTGTATCTGCTCGGACATAGCTTGATCGGGGCCTTTTATGGGCACAAATCCGGACATGAGCTCAACAACTGCTTGTTGCGTACTTTCATGGCCGATGCAACGGCTTGGGAAGAAGTGACCTTCGTGGATCCTGAGCAGGCACCGATTTCCTATGTGCATCCGGCCCAAGCGACCTGATGCATGTGAAATTTTGTGACGGCGGTCCAGGCTGGATCGTCGAACAGGGGTTAGTCTTTAACCTTGTCATCGGTATTGGCCAGGGCGGCCAGAGCGAGCAGCTGGGAGCGCATGTCTGGATCGCTACTGATAGCGGCGGCCTCACGCAGGTACCTAGCTGCTGTCGCTGAAAGTGGTTTGCGTTGGGCCGGGGCAGGCGTTGGTGTGGGCAGGGGGGCCACTTTCACGAGCAGGGAACGCGCCGTGATGCCGAGGATGTGGGCGGTTTCCAGGATGCGCCGTTGTTGTAGGCGCAGACGTGAAGCCCAGGCGGAGGTTGAGGCCACAAAAACCATGCGTGGCCCATGGATAGAGGCCAGACGGACCTGCTCACTAAGTAGGCGGGGTAGGGGTTCGCGGAGGCGCCGATCAAGTGTCTCCAGTTCACGAGCTTGACTGAATAACTTGGATAGTCCGACACAGTCAGTGATGGCGACAGGGGCATCTGGTTTGGAAGGATGGCGCATAGACGACCAAGGTAACGGCGGCGGAATCAAATAATGGCATGAACATCATACTGGTCTCGAACTCACACAAAACCCCCATTACGCTCGATATGCGCAATGTGAGAAATCGTGCCTTGGTGGTGGCCGGCTTGGCCGTTGCCGTATTGAGCTTGATGGCACTTGGCGTTGCCATGACCTGGCTGATTTACAGCCCCAAGGATCGTATACATAATGAGGTGCAGTCGCTACGCTGGCAAATCACCCAACAACATCATGCGGTAAGCCATATCCGGCAGCAGGCCCAGCGCGATGTGAATGCCTTGGCGATCAAGCTGGGCTTGCTCGAAGCCCAGTCTTATCGGCTGGACGCGCTGGGTGAGCGTCTGGCGCGTGCTGGCAAGCTAGAGGGGACCGAATTCGATTTCAGTCGCAGTCCGGGCATGGGCGGGCCGGTACCCGCTAAGCAGGAAGCCTATCTATTGCCGCCGGATCTCAGCAAGAGTATTTCCAAGCTCGACAAAAAATTTATGGCTCAGCAAACCCGCTTACATGTTTTAGAGAACATGATGCTGAACCAAAAGCTGGATGTGGCGGAAAAGCCCACTGGCATGCCGGTAAAAACGGGCTACATCGACTCGTATTTCGGGGATCGTCCCGACCCGTTCGGTGGTGGTATCGAATTTCACACCGGCCTGGATATTGCTGCCCGCCTGGGTACACCGATAGACAGTGTGGCGGCTGGAATCGTTATCTATGCAGGTAAGCGGGGTGGTTACGGTAATGCGGTGGCCATTGATCATGGCAATGGTTACTCCACTCTCTACGGACATGCCGAGAAGCTACTGGTGCATGTTGGTGAGCGGGTACGGGCCGGTCAGGAAATCGCTTTGCTGGGGTCGACCGGTCGCTCGACCGGTCCGCATGTGCATTTCGAAGTCCGCTATCACGGTCGGCCAGTCAATCCACTTTCCTTTGTGCGGCACCGGCGCTGAGTGCCGGGGTTGCCAGACTGCCTGTATGGAAAACCGAATACATGCGGCCACACGGGAGCAGCTGGCCTGACGTAGTAACATATACAGTTTAGTGCGGTGCAGTCTGCGCCGTTTTCGCCCATATTCGAGCCCGATTCCCAATGTTGAACCGAGTCCTGACGAGTGTTTTCGGCAGTCGCAACGAACGTGTGTTGCGCCAAATGCAGCGTAAAGTAGAGAAAATCAATGAATTCGAGCCGGCTGTGCAGCGCCTCGATGATACCGCGCTGAAGGCCAAAACTAACGAGTTTCGCGAGCGTCTGGAAAAAGGCGCAACACTCAACCAGTTGCTTCCCGAAGCTTTTGCTACGGTTCGTGAGGCTTCCCAGCGCGTATTGGGTTTACGCCCCTATGATGTGCAGATGCTCGGCGGCATGATTCTGCATATGGGCAAGATCGCCGAAATGCGCACCGGTGAAGGTAAAACCCTGGTGGCAACCTTACCCAGCTATTTGAATGCCCTGGCAGGGAAAGGTGTGCACATTGTTACCGTCAATGACTATCTGGCCAAACGTGATGCCGCCTGGATGGGACAGATTTTCAGCTTCCTAGGGCTCAGCATTGGGGTGGTGTACCCCGGTATGGAGCAGAACGAAAAACATGCCGCCTATGCGGCGGATGTGACTTACGGTACCAACAATGAGCTAGGTTTTGACTATCTGCGCGATAATATGGCTTCTGCGGCGGAGGAACGGGTACAACGAGGCCTGCATTTTGCAATCGTCGATGAAGTCGATTCTATCCTGATCGATGAGGCCCGCACCCCTCTGATCATTTCCGGTCCATCTGAAGATTCCACTGATCTTTACGTTCGAGTCAACCGCCTGGTACCGCATTTCAAGCGCCAGGAAACGGAAGAGGGTCCTGGAGATTATTGGGTCGATGAGAAACAGAAGCAGGTTCATCTTTCCGAAGATGGTATGGAACTGGCCGAACAGGTATTCCGCAAAGAAGGGGTGATCGAAGCAGAGTCGAACCTGTTCGATCCGACCAATCTTGCGGTCATTCACCATCTGAACGCGGCATTGCGTGCTCATGCCATTTATCAACACGATGTCGATTACATCGTCCGTGATGGCGAGGTAGTCATCGTCGATGAGTTCACCGGGCGCACCCTGCCCGGGAGGCGCTGGTCCGAGGGCTTGCATCAGGCGGTCGAAGCCAAGGAAGGGGTGCCGATCCAACGCGAAAATCAAACTCTGGCGACCATCACCTTCCAGAATCTGTTCCGGATGTACCAGACATTATCGGGCATGACCGGCACCGCCGATACGGAAGCATTTGAGTTTCAGTCAATCTATCATCTTGAAGTGGTGGTGGTTCCCACCCATCGACCGATGATCCGCAAGGATAATCCCGATCTGATCTTCCTCACTGAACAGGCCAAGTACAAATCGGTAGTCAAGGACATCAAGGATTGCTTTGACCGTGGACAGCCGGTACTGGTCGGCACGACCTCCATTGAGGTCTCCGAGCAGTTGGCCGCAGAACTGGTAAAACACACAGTTCCCCATGAGGTACTGAATGCCAAGCAGCACGAACGCGAAGCACAAATTATTGCCCAAGCGGGTCGCCCCAAGGCGGTAACCATTGCCACCAACATGGCCGGACGTGGTACCGATATTGTGCTCGGCGGTAGTTTGGATGCCGAACTGGCCGCGCTTCCGGAAGATACTGCAGACGCTGACCGCCAGAAGATACGTGAGTCATGGCAAGTGCTTCACGATGAAGCTATTACCCTCGGTGGCTTACACATCATCGGCACCGAGCGGCACGAGTCACGTCGGGTAGATAACCAGCTGCGAGGTCGGTCGGGCCGTCAGGGTGATCCGGGATCTTCACGTTTTTACATCGCCTTGGAAGACAATCTGATGCGTATTTTCGGTGGGGATTCGGTAGCCCGCTGGATGCGCGCCTTCGGCATGAAGGAGGATGATGCGATCGAGGAGCGCATGGTCTCTAAGCAGATCGAGAAGGCCCAGCGCAAGGTTGAACAGCACAATTTCGATATCCGCAAGAACCTGCTTGAGTTTGACGATACCGCCAACGACCAGCGCAAGGTGGTTTATGAGCAGCGCAACGAGTTGCTGGAATCCAGTGACGTGTACGAAATGATCGTGGATATACGTGAGGATGTGCTGCAGACACTGGTGTATCGGTATGTTCCGCCCAACAGTGTAGACGAACAATGGGATCTGCCTGGGCTGGACAAGGAGCTGGAGAGTGAATTCAGTATCAAGCTGGATTTGCAACACTGGGTCGATACCCTGGAGGAAGTTCATTCCGAGTCAATTCTGGAAAAGGTTCAGAACGCAGCTAAGGAAATGGCAGCGACCAAAGAGCAGGCACTCAGCAGTGAGGCTATGCGCCAGTTTGAGAAACAGGTGATGCTGTCGATACTGGACAATGCATGGAAAGAACATCTGGCCGCTATGGACTATTTGCGGCAGGGGATTTTTCTGCGCGGGTATGCTCAGCAGCAGCCTAAACAGGAGTACAAGCGCGAATCACTGATCCTGTTTTCCGAGATGCTCGATCGGATCAAGTTTGAGGTGACCCAGGTTCTGGCTCGGGTGCGCATTCAGAGTGAGGATGAGGTTGCGGCGATGGAAGCTGATCGGCGGCGTCAGGCTGAGCGTTCGGCCTTAGAGTTCATGCATCCGGAGACCAGTGGATATAGCGGCATAGCTGAAGATGCTCAAGCTGCCGAAGCCGGGGAGGCGGTGATTGCACCTCCTGCAACAGTGGTAAGGGAAGGGCCGAAAATCGGCAGGAATGAGCCGTGTCCTTGTGGGTCAGGCAAAAAATACAAGCATTGCCATGGCCGTCTGAACTGAATAGCTCATCAAGGAGCTTGTCGGACTTGAGATTAATCTAATGCGGCGGCCTCAAATCGGCCCATTTTTCCGGCCTTTATCGTTCAATAGAACCACTATTCGCCTCA
>CAYOLM010000121.1:0-4707 GCA_964404785.1 uncultured Mizugakiibacter sp. | reverse complement strand
TCGAACCTTCCCGATGGTGGGGGTCCGGCATTGCTACGGACTTATTTTTTACTACCCTCAGGGCGCACCCCCATACGCGAGGTTAGATCGGCTTTGCGTCGTGGGGTATCGAGTGACTGGCCGGTGACCAAGAACCAGATATTCTCGGCGATATTGGTGACGTGATCGCCAATACGTTCGATGTTCTTGGCCATAAACAAAACGTGGGTAGCCGGCGTGATGTTGCGAGCATCCTCCATCATATAGGTCAAGGACTCACGAAATAGCGAGGTGTAAAGACTGTCGAGATCAACATCACGATCCCAGACTGTGCGGGCCATTTTTTCATCACTCACACGATAGGCCTTGAGTACATCGGTAAGCATTCCGGATGCGGTTTCCGCAAGGGTAGGGAGGTTATGAACCGGTGGAATGGCGGCAGTGAGATTCAAGGCAATCGAGCGTTTTGCCAGGTTAGCGGCATAGTCACCAATGCGTTCGATATCGGAGGCAATTCGCAAGGCGGCCATGACTTCGCGTAAATCACGGGCCATCGGCTGGCGTTTGGCTAGCAGCATCAGTACATCGTTACTAACAGAAGCCTCAAGCTGGTCAATGGCATCGTCGTTGGCGATAACCCGCTCGGCGGCACGACTGTCACGCCGTTCGATAACATCCATGGCAGCGGCAATCTGTGCTACGGCGATTTCCCCCATATGGACAATTTCACCTTTCAATCGGCCCAGCTCCTCGTCATAGCTGCGCAGGATATGTTCACTGTGAGTGCTGTTCATGATGTAACTTCCCAACTTTGATCCAGATGAAAGTGCTTGATAGTTCACTGTCGGTAACAGGCTGCAGCGTATCGATGCAAGTGTTATGCGGCATCCTGCCTGTGGTGTTCGGCTCGGCGCGTGCTGCCACTGGCATCACGCCAACGCCTCACCCAAAGCGGCCAGTGATGTAGTCCTCGGTTTGGGTTTTGGTCGGTTTGGTGAAAATAGTTTGTGTTTCACCAAACTCGATCAATTCACCCAGATACATGAATGCGGTGAAATCGGATACCCGGGCGGCCTGTTGCATGTTATGGGTCACGATTACGATGGTGAAGTCACGCTTGAGCTCTTCCACTAATTGTTCGATACGCCCCGTGGCGATAGGATCGAGAGCTGAAGTGGGTTCGTCCAGAAGGATGACCTCCGGTTTCAATGCGATGGCCCGGGCGATACATAAACGCTGCTGCTGTCCACCTGAAAGCCCCAGTGCATTCTGCTTCAGCTTGTCCTTGGCTTCGTTCCAGAGGGCACTCTGCCGTAGCGCCAGCTCGACCCGCATATCCATCTCCGAACGAGAAATGCGTTCGTGATGACGGATGCCATAAGCGATGTTTTCGTAGATCGACATCGGGAAGGGTACCGGCTTTTGAAATACCATGCCGACCTTGCTGCGTAAACGGTTGAGAGAATAGCTCGGTTCAAGAATGTTCTGTCCGTCGAGAAGAACTTCCCCGCGTGCCCGAAGCTTCGGGTAGATCGCATAGATACGGTTATACACCCGCAGCAAGGTAGATTTGCCGCAGCCTGATGGGCCAATGATGGCCGTCACCTTGTGCTCGGGAATATCCATGCTGATGTTCTGTAAGGCCTGAAATTCCTGATAGAAAAAATCCAGATTGCGGGTGATCAGCTTGGGCTGGCCAACCACTGTGGAAATGGTCTGGGTGGAAAGTGTGGGGGCGGTATCAGTCATGGGTTACCTTGCTGCGGGCAAGAATCAGACGGGAAAGTAGGCTCAAGGTGAGCACGAAAAGCGTGATCACCAGTGCCCCGGCCCAAGCCAGAGCGTGCCAGTCGGCGTATGGGCTCAGCGCAAACTGGAAAATGACTACCGGCACGGTGGCGATCGGCTTCAGTAGATTGCTACTCCAGTATTGATTGTTGAGGGCCGTGAACAGCAGGGGAGCGGTCTCGCCACTGATGCGGGCCAAGGCCAGTAAAATCCCGGTTACCACCCCGGCACGTGCCGAGCGGAACAGGATCTGCATGATGACTTTCCATTGGGGTATACCCAGGGACAAGGCAGCCTCCCGCATGGTCGATGGCACCAGTTTCAGCATCTCATCGGTAGTGCGTACTACGATAGGTAAAACGATCAGTGCCAGAGCTAAGCCACCGGCCAGTGCAGAAAAATGTCCCATGACCCGAACGAGAATCGTATAGATGAACAGGCCAAGTATGATCGAGGGGGCGGAAAGTAGAATATCGTTGAGGAAGCGAATGATACTTCCCAGCTTGCCGTGCTTGGCGTATTCAGCCAGCCACATGCCTGCTCCAATGCCGATGGGGACACCGACCGCCAGGGCAATAGAATTCACTATGAGGCTGCCCACAAATGCATTTGCCAGCCCGCCACCGGTTCCTGGTGGAGGGGGGGTCGAGTGGGTAAACAGCATGGGCCCTAGCGCAGTGAATCCTTTGACCAGAGTCACCCACAGAATCCAGCCCAGCCAGAACAATCCGAAAAGGGTTGCGGCAGCCCCCAGGATCAGGGCGATCAAGTTTATCGCGCGGCGCCGTCGATATAACCAGATATTATCAGCACTCATTCAGTGCCTCCCCTGCGTGCTAGGCCCAGCAGTAACAGCTTGGCGATAGCCAGCACTATGAAGGTGACCATAAAAAGTAGAAAGCCCAGTGCAATCAGTGAGGATTGATGTATTTTACTGACGGCTTCAGTAAATTCGTTGGCGATCACCGAGGCAATTGAGCTGGACGGCATCAGCAGTGAGGCCGAGAGTTGATGCGCGTTACCGAGTACGAAGGTGACGGCCATGGTTTCACCCAAGGCTCGGCCAAGACCCAGGAAGATTCCCCCTACCACGGCTGAGCGGGTGTACGGCAGGACAATATTCCAGACGACTTCCCAAGTGGTGGAACCGAGGGCATAGGCGGATTCTTTCAGGCGTGTAGGCACGGTAAGAAAGACGTCACGCATGACCGACGAAATGAACGGGATAACCATGATCGCCAATACGATTCCCGCAGTCAGCATGCCGATACCCAGTGGAGGGCCACGGAACAAGGCACCTATAAACGGCAGGTGACCGAGTTTGTCGTTGACCCATGGATCGACATGGTCGGCTAGAAATGGAGCGAAAACAAACAGCCCCCACATGCCGTAAATGATTGACGGAATACCTGCCAGTAATTCAACCGCTGCTGAAACCGGAGCTCGCATCCAGCTTGGTGCAACCTCAGTGAGGAACAAGGCGATGCCAAAGCTGATCGGCACGGCGAGAAGCATCGCGATCAGTGAGGTCATAAGGGTGCCCCAGATCGGTACCAGCGCACCAAACTGGCCGGTTACAGCATTCCATTGATCGCTGACCAGAAATTTCCAGCCGAAGGTCTGGAAGGCCAGTCGTCCTCCCCACAGTGTCGAAGCGACGGCACCCAGTAAAATCAGCAGTACCAGCATCGCGCATGACAGCAATACCCAGCGAAACAAACGGTCGTTGCGGGCATCACGGGAAGTGCGCAGGATCATGCGTTGCGCGGAGGGGGTGGGGATGGCTGCGGTGATGGGGGAATCCGGCATGACTGGCTCGTGAAGAAGAACGCGTGCGCCGAGATGATCAGCGCACGCGTCGGTTATTGACCCGCCCTGATCGACTCAAAGCGGGTATTATTGCGCAGAACTACTTACATCTTGAACTGCTGTACCCAATAGGCCTCAATCTGTTTTACCAGCGAAGGCGGTAGCGGTACATAGTCCAGTGATCGCGCCAAAGCTTGGCCATGCTCAAACGCCCATTTGAAAAACTTAAAGGCCGTTTTAGCATGCGCCGCATTCTTGGGTTTTTTGTACATGATTGCCCAAGTTGTAGCGGCAATGGGCCAGGCCTTTGCCCCTGGGGCATTGGTCATCAGCAGGTGGAAGTTCTTGGCATGAGCCCAGTCAGCCGTAGCCGCGGCAGCTGAGAAGGCCGCATTATTCGGCTCAATAAACCGGCCGGTCGAATTCTGTAATTGTGTGTAGCTCATCTGGTTCTGCAGGGCATAGGCATACTCAACATAGCCGATAGAATTCTTGATCTGTTCGACATAGGCCGATACCCCTTCGTTGCCCTTACCACCTACCCCTGCCGGCCACGGTACCGAAGTGGCAAAGCCGATCTTATTTTTCCAGTCCGCGCTAACCTTGCTGAGATAATTGGTGAAGTTGTAGGTGGTGCCCGAGCCATCCGAACGGTGAATTACGGTGATGACCGCGTTGGGTAGCTTGATGCCAGGGTTAAGTTTGGCCAGAATCGGATCGTTCCAGCGAGTGATCTTACCCATGAAAATGGCTGCCAGAACCGGGCCGGTCAGGCGCATTTGGCCTGCCTTGATGCCAGCAAGGTGAACGACCGGCACAATACCGCCGATGACCAAGGGAAACTGGCCTAGGCCGAACTTGTGTAGAACGGTTTGTGAAAGTGGCGCATCTGAGGCGCCGAAATCAACGGTGGCTGCCTTGATCTGGGCAATTCCGCCCCCTGAGCCGATCGACTGGTAATTGATCTGGTTGGCGGTTTTGCTGTGGAACGCTACCGACCATTTGGACAATACTGGATATACAAAGCTGGAACCGGCCCCGGTAACCTCGGTCGCCTGGACACTACCCAGGGCAAAAACCGATGCCGCAGCCAATATGGCCAAACGTAGCTTTATCGAGATGGTCATGCAG
>CAYOLM010000120.1:2025-4746 GCA_964404785.1 uncultured Mizugakiibacter sp. | reverse complement strand
CCGGTACGACGGCCATCGTCACCGGAGCGGCCAGTGGTATTGGCAGGGCCATTGCTGCAGCGTATGCCCGGGCTGGTGCCAGCGTGGCGATTGCCGACTTGAACGAAGCCGGTGCCGATAGGGTTGCCGAGGCGATCAATGCTACAGGCGGTAAGGCCATGGGGGTGCCTATGGATGTGACCGACGAGACCTCGGTCAATACCGCTACAGATCGGGTGGTGGAGACATTTGGGCCGATCGACATACTAGTTTCCAATGCGGGCATCCAGATCGTCAATCCCATTGAGAAATATAACTTTTCCGACTGGAAAGAAATGTTGGCGATCCATTTGGATGGAGCTTTTCTAACCACCAAGGCCGCCCTCAGAAGCATGTACGCGGAGCAGCGTGGTGGAGTGGTGATCTACATGGGGTCGGTGCACTCGCACGAAGCTTCAAAGCTGAAAAGTGCCTATGTTGCGGCCAAACATGGGCTGCTTGGTCTGGCCCGGGTTCTGGCCAAGGAAGGAGGGCCAAAAGGGGTGCGCAGTCATGTGATCTGTCCGGGTTTTGTGCGTACTCCGCTGGTTGAAAAACAGATTCCTGAACAGGCTAGGGAACTTAACATCAGTGAGCAGGAGGTTATCCGCAAGGTGATGCTCAAGGACACGGTTGATACCGAGTTCACCACCCTTGAGGATGTTGCTAATCTGGCCCTATTTCTAGCCGCATTCCCCAGTGCTGCCTTGACTGGGCAGTCGCTGGTGGTCAGCCATGGTTGGTACATGGGCTGAGTTGAAATCACGCCTGAGCCTGTACAGAGTAGCCTTTCATTATTGGCATTCTGTATTGGCCCGATCAAGTAGGTGGGCCATGAGACTCGCAACGCTGGCGGTCGGTGATTGCTAAACTTAGGCAATTGCTGTGGCCGGGGCTGCTTCTATCATGTCAAAACGTCAGACCGCTTACGTGTGTACCGATTGTGGTGCTGAACATAACAAATGGCAGGGCCAATGTGCCGAGTGCGGGGTCTGGAATACGCTGGCCGAGATCGTGCTGAAGCCGGCCCGGGGGTCTACGGGTAAACGCCGCTCCGGTTACACCGGTGCAGCGACCAGTGCCGCAGGCATCCATGCCCTGACCGAGATCGCCACCTATAAGAGCCCGCGCACCTTGACCGGCATTGCGGAATTGGACCGGGTGCTTGGCGGAGGTCTGGTACAGGGCTCGGTGGTGCTGGTGGGAGGTGACCCCGGAATTGGCAAGTCCACCTTGTTGTTACAGATGCTGGCGGCACTGGGCGAACGCTTACCCGGACTCTATGTGACCGGTGAGGAATCGCTGGCCCAGGTAGCGGCTCGGGGCCATAGATTGGGACTGACCATGGAGCCTTTGCGGGGGCTGGCTGAGACCTGTGTGGAGCGTATTCTTGAGCAGGCCATCCAGAGCAAACCGGAAGCCTTGGTCATCGATTCCATCCAGACCCTATGGACGGAGCAATTGACGGCTGCGCCCGGTTCGATAAGCCAGGTTCGGGAGACGGCGGCGCGGCTCACCCGTTTTGCCAAAGAAAGTGGAACCTGTATTTTTCTGGTTGGCCACGTGACTAAAGAAGGAGGTATTGCGGGGCCCCGGGTGCTTGAGCACATGGTGGATGCGGTGTTGTATTTCGAAGGTGACAGTGGCAGCCGTTTCCGGGTTTTGCGAGCTTTCAAGAATCGCTTTGGTGCCGTCAATGAACTGGGCGTTTTCGCGATGGGTGATACCGGGCTGCGCGAAGTACCTAATCCATCAGCAATTTTTCTATCCAGTCATACCGGGCCGACCTCGGGTAGCGCCATCATGGTGACTCGCGAAGGCACCCGGCCGCTGCTGGTCGAGGTGCAGGCACTGGTGGATGCTTCGCCACTGGCCAATCCCCGGCGGGTGTCATTGGGGCTTGAGCAGAACCGTTTGGCGATGTTGTTGGCGGTATTGCACCGACATGCGGGGGTGAGTGTTTATGACCAGGATGTATTTATCAATGTCGTTGGAGGCATCCGGGTGCAGGAGACGGCTGCCGATTTACCCGTACTGCTGGCGGTTGTGTCGTCCTTGCGCGACCGCCCCTTGCAAGATAAAACGGTCGCCTTCGGTGAGGTCGGTCTGTCCGGTGAGATTCGCCCGGTACCGAATGGTGAAGAGCGACTCAAGGAAGCCGCCAGTCATGGCTTTGTTCGCGCCATCGTGCCGCGCGGCAATGCCCCGAAAAAGACCCATTTTGGATCTCTTGAAGTGCTGGCCGCCGATCGCCTGGCGGATGCCCTGCAGCTGGCACTCTGAGTCGCGGCCAGTGTTTCGCGAATGCTGTGCTATCCCAGCATGCTGAGTTCGCGATTAAGTAGATCCGGGTGGCTGCTATGTAGCTCAATCAGGCGTTTGAGACGACTGAAACTATCCAGATCGATATGATCCCAGGAAAAAGCCAGACATTGGCCGTCGAAGCGGGTCAGGGTGGCACCCATGCTGACCACGATGCTGTCATGCACACGTAGGTCTATCCGATAGCGCGCCTGGGTGTTGGCCTGGCAATCCTGAGGATGAGATACCAGCACGCCTTTCAATGATATATCCAGGATCCGGCCGACCCACGACTGCTGTTGGGTATAAATATGTGCCGACCCTTGCAACGTTATACGCTGAAAACGGCGGCGTTCAGAGTGGGGATGAGATGTTTTCACGGCGTTCCAGCGTCCTGTGCTG
>CAYOLM010000120.1:0-1925 GCA_964404785.1 uncultured Mizugakiibacter sp. | reverse complement strand
TGAACCAGGTGTTGGGCGAACAAATTCTGGACGAACCAAGCGCCGGTCAACAGGGTGAGGCTGAGCAGGATAAAACCGCTGCCGATCAGTTTGAACATCAGCGATTCGGTGAGGGTCAGGGGTGGCAGTGCTTGCAAGATCCTGGACCACCTACGGTTGCGTAGGGCGTGTTCTTGAAAAGCCAGGAACAGAGCGAGTAGCGCAGCAATCGAGAGCAGGGCATAGCTGAGTAGTGCCAGCGTCACATGCAGCTTGATCTGCCAGTCCATAGGGATGGGAAGCGTAGGGGGGGCCAGAAACACGTCTACTGCCAGCAGGATGGCGGCAAGCGGAAACACGATCACTCCCAGGGCGGCAACCGGTTTGCGCCCATGTACGAGCAGAGTCAAGGCGGCCATGACGGCGGCAATCAATGATAGTGAGGCGAAAAAGTGCAGGTCCAGCGCCCCGCGGTGAGCGAGAAAAATCTCTCCAAGATGGGCGGTTACAGCCAGTCCGGCAAGCAGTAATGCGGCTAGCGGGACGGTCGTTCGCTGAGCCAGCAAGGTACGCATTATCCAGCCGCTGGCCAGTAGGTAGGCAATAATCGCAAATAGGGGAAGGATAAAAGGCATCCCGCAAAGTGTGGCATAGCTGCCGTGGGGTGCAAGTGATAGCCAGGTTATCCACTCGGGTGACGACTTGCTGGCCACCTTGGCGGTGCCGACAGGAACCGGGCGGTTGCCATAGTTTGGGTGGCCTGTTGCCCGGGGATTCGGTCTCGCCAACCAGGGTGATTTATACTCAAACACTTGTATCGAGGAACAGCTCACCATGTTTGAGTCACTTAGTCAGCGCCTGGGCACGACCCTGGATCGTTTACGTGGCCGCGGTCGTCTTACCGATGAGAATATTCGCAGCAGCCTGCGCGAAGTACGCATTGCCCTGCTTGAAGCGGATGTGTCTCTATCGGTGGTGCAGGCACTGATCGAGCGAGTCAAAGTACGTGCTGTGGGCCAGGAAGTGCTCAAGAGCCTGACTCCGGGCCAGGCCTTGATCAAGATCGTAGGTGATGAACTGACGGTACTAATGGGCGTGGTCAATACCGAACTCGACCTTTCAGCCCGCCCGCCTGCGGTGGTTCTCATGGCCGGGCTGCAAGGTGCGGGTAAGACCACCACAGTGGCTAAGCTGGCCCATTTTCTTAAAGAACGCCACAAGAAGAAGGTCGTGGTCGTCAGTTGTGATGTGTACCGACCGGCTGCAATCGAGCAGCTGCATACACTGGCTGAACAGGCCGGAGTGCACTTTCATCCATCTGATACAAGCCAGAAACCGATTGATATTGCCCTTAAGGCGCTGCAAGCGGCTCGTCGTGAAGTGGCCGATGTATTGATCGTCGACACTGCTGGTCGCCTGCATGTTGATACCGCCATGATGGACGAGATCAAGGCCCTGCACGGTGTTCTTGATCCGGTTGAAACCCTGTTTGTGGTCGATTCGATGACCGGTCAGGATGCCGCAAATACCGCTAAGGCCTTTGCTGCAGCGTTGCCGCTAACCGGAGTGATACTGACCAAGGTCGATGGCGATGCGCGAGGCGGTGCAGCGCTGTCAGTACGCTATGTGACGGGTCAACCGATCAAGTTTCTGGGTGCAGGGGAAAAAATCGATGCCCTGGAACCATTCCACCCCGATCGCGTTGCCCAGCGAATTCTCGGTATGGGTGATGTGCTTAGCCTGGTCGAGGAAGTCGAACGTAAGGTCGACAAGGACAAAGCCCAACAGTTGGCGATGAAAGTTGCCAAGGGCAAGCGTTTTAATCTCAACGATATGAAGGACCAATTAGAGCAGATGCTCAACATGGGCGGCTTGGCCGGGTTGATGGACAAGTTGCCCGGGGTCTCATCATTGTCGGAGAAGGTGAAATCGAAGGTCAATGATAA
>CAYOLM010000119.1:0-4777 GCA_964404785.1 uncultured Mizugakiibacter sp. | reverse complement strand
ACGACGAACTGGTCGAAGTCACTCCCAAAGCTATTCGTCTGCGCAAAAAACACCTGACCGAAATTGATCGCAAGCGAGCCTCGCGCCGGGTTGCCTGAATAGCGTAAAGGCTCGGTCCATCCACAGCGGTCGGATTGTGAATAGGAGGATTAGGGCGGGCGCTCACGCCAATCATCGCTTGGGAACCCCAAAGAAATCGCGAGCAACAGGGTAACGGGTGGCCACGCCTAAGCCATCCGGTTCGCCCCGGCAGGATTTAAAACACCGCCACGGGAATGCTGCCATACGATCCAGTTTATGCTGAACCCATGTCTACACCCATCCTACTTGCCTGGAGCGGCGGCAAAGATTGCCTGATGGCTCTCCAAGCCCTTCGTGCTGAACCTTCCTGGGATCTTGTCGCGCTGCTCACCACAATTACCCGAGATTTCGATCGAGTGGCTATGCATGGCATCCGCCGCCAGGTACTCGAAGCCCAGGCGGAGTCCCTGGCCCTGCCGCTGCTTACCGCTGAAATTGGCTGGCCAAGCAGTAACGAAGCCTACGAGAAGGCCCAATCGGCCGCATTGGAAAACGCCAGACAACGCTGGCCCGGTCTCCAGCATTGTGCCTTCGGTGATCTTTTTCTGGACGATGTACGGGCCTATCGTGAGCAACAGCTGAGCCGTGCTGGCTGGCACGGGGTGTATCCGATCTGGGGGCAAGATACGGCCACACTGGCCCGGCAACTGATCCGGCAAGGCCATCGGGCAGTACTGACCTGCGTCGATACTACCCAGCTCGATGCAAGCTTCAGTGGCCGTGAATTCAATGAAAAACTATTGGCCGAACTGCCTGCCTCGGTGGATCCCTGCGGGGAACATGGAGAATTTCACACCCTCAGCTACGCCGGACCGCTGTTTCGTAAGCCCCTATCCTTGGAGCGTGGTAAATCGCTACTTCGTGACGGGCGGTTTCAATACACCGATTTCAAGCTAAGCCAGGACTGAGTATTTCTGAATCCCGGTACCACCAGGCCAGGATCAACCTCCGATTTCCAAAAACATCGACCCGGCTAGCAGCTACAATCCAGCCGGTCAATGATCGGACAGTTCTCCCCGTCTCCGCTGCACAAGCCAAGCAGAAGGGTGAGTTCGCCGTGTACTTTTTTCAGAGTGTGCAGCTTGTCCTCGATTTTTCGGCACTTCTCCTCGGCCAGTGCCCGAGTTTCCCTGCTCACGCTTCCCGGATCTTCCCGCAAAGTGAGCAGATGAGCGATTTCATCAAGGCTAAAACCGATACTTTGGGCACGCTGGACAAAGCGTAGGCGGGCCAGATCGTCCTCGGCATATTCACGTCGACCGGCAAGGTTCTTGGCAGCTCGCGGCACCAGCTTAATCTTCTCGTAATAGCGCAGCGTATCCGCGGTCATGCCAAGAAGTTCGGCCGTCTGGCCAATTTGCATACCCATTATTCACCTTCCACTGTTCATCCAGCAATGCGCAAACGCGGCAAACCGCAAAGGCGGAGGAATCGTCGCATGTCGTCTTCCGCGCAACGGCTCCTATGACTGGACATGGAGTGTACTCCAGGCAAGGCTTCGGACCCGAACGAAGCCGGTGTCCACCCGGTGGTGGGGAGAACGAGTGAGGGCTGTCGCTATCTGAACCGATACGCAACGCAGATCGCAGCAACCCAGTAAGGGTTTGACATGGAGTCAACTCCATTACCTAGTCTGTATCGCACCGATTCCCCCGGAGCCAATCATGTCCGTACCCGCACTCACCACCACACCCCCAGCACCCTTGTGGAGCGAAGAATCCACTCGTGATCCACAGCGACGGCAAGTACGCGCACACATCGGCGGGCTACATTGTTCACTATGTACCGGCACCATCGAGAAAGCACTGGGGCGTCGCCCAGGCGTGCACAAGGTCTCGGTCAGCCTGACCCACGAGCAAGCATTGATCGAGTTCGATCCCGCACGGGTCCAGGCCACTGAGCTGATGCATATACTTACCGACATCGGTTATACGCTATCTGACCCACGCAAATTGGAACCGTTCGAGGCTCAGGAACGGGCACTGGTGCACGAACGTAACCGGTTCCTGCTGGCGCTGGCGATGAGCCTGACTGCGATCGGTCTGATCGCTGACCCTGCCGGTGGCTGGGCGCTCGGCTTGTCGGCGATCGTAGTCGCCAGTCTGATGGCCTTCGGGTTCGCCGTGCTGCGCAACCACGGTACGTTGCGCGCCATAGTGGGTAGCCTGAGCTTGGGAGTCATTGGCGTGGCCCTGTTCGCCGCTCGCACACAACACTGGCTGGGGGGCTGGACGCCATGGGTGGCCGCACTGCTGGCAGCAATGATAATCTTTGGTCTCGGTGGGCATATCTTGCGCATGGCGATACAGGCCCTGCGACGAGGTATTCTTAATCAGCACGTGCTAGTTGAAATCGGTGCGCTCGCTGGTGCTTTCGGTGGGGGCATCGGTCTGCTGATACAGCGTCCTGGCTATCCCACCGCGCCGTTTTTTGCAGTGACCGTAATGGTGCTGACCTACCATATTTTTTCCGAGTGGTTGTCGTTGATCGTCAAGACCCGCAGTTCGCAGGCGGTGAAGAAACTGCTCGATCTGCAAGCGGACACCGCGCGGGTGTTGCGTGACGATCGCGAACAGGACATTCTGATCGAGGCGGTGCGTATCAACGACCGGGTGCGTATCCGTCCAGGGGAACGGATCCCGGTAGATGGTGAGGTGGTTGAGGGGCACTCGGCGGTGAACGAGGCCTTGATCACGGGTGAGCCTCTACCGGTGGACAAGCGTCCAGGCAATACCGTTGCCGGTGGCGCCATCAATGGTACCGGTACATTGCTGGTGCGGGTTACAGCGATCGGTGAGGATAGTTTTCTGCAGCGGGTGATCCGTAGCATCGAGGACGCGCGGGCGCTCAAGCCTGGCCTGCTGCATGTCGTTGACCGAGTGCTTCGCGTCTACACCCCCACGGTACTTGGCATTGCCACGCTGGCTTTTCTCGCATGGTTACTGGGGCCGCTACTGGTCGGACATCCGCTGGATCTTGAGCGTGCGGTGTTCGCCGGGCTATCGGTGCTGGTGATGGGGTACCCATGCGCAGTCGGCATTTCCGCACCACTGTCGATTGTACGCGGAGCCGGTGAGGCTGCTGAACAAGGGATATTGATGCGCACCGGTGAATCATTCCAGGCCTTGCGTAAAGTCACAACGGTGATTTTCGACAAAACCGGCACGTTGACTGAAGGCAAACCGGAACTGCGTGAGATCGAGGCGCATGGTGGGGATAGCGATATGCTGCTGGCACTGGCTGCAGCCGTCGAGGCTAGCTCTGAGCATCCCCTGGCAGAGGCGATAGTGCAGGCTGCTTTCGCGCGGAACCTGGAGCTGCCGGCTATTGAAGACTTCGATGCGATCGCTGGCAAAGGGGTGATTGCCCGGCTGGGTGCTGCGGCCCAGGCAAAAACCGTACTGGCTGGTAATCCAGGCTTTCTGGAAGAACGCGGCGTGGATATTAAGCCGCTACGGACCCGTATCGGAAATTTGCAGGCTATGGGCCGCACGGTGATTGGCATCGCCCAGGATACGCAGCTGCTAGGCATCCTGGCACTGGGTGACACACTGCGCCCGGACGCCCGTGAAACCGTACATCAACTCAAGATCGCCGGGGTGCGCGTGGCATTACTGACCGGTGACAACCAGCGTGCCGCACAACGTATCGCCACCGAGGCCGGTATCGAAGAAGTGTACGCAGAAGTTCTGCCGGAACAAAAAGCCGAAACCGTACGCCGCATCCAAAAAGAAGCACGGGTCGCCATGATCGGTGACGGCATCAATGATGCGCCGGCGCTGATGCAGGCCGACGTCGGTATTGCCATGGGTAGTGGCACCGACATCACGATCGATGCCGCCGATGTCATCCTGCTGAACACTCATCTATCCGGGGTGCTTGTCGCCTATGACATCAGCCGTCGTGGCTACCGCAAGATGTTGCAGAACATCACCCTGGCCTTCCTGTTCAATGGCATCGGTATTCCGTTGGCCGCCACTGGGTTGATCTATCCGGTATGGGCGATGGTGGCGATGGCAAGCAGCGTAACGGCCATCTTCATCAATTCACTGGCCGGTCACTCCGGCCTGTTCTTCGGAGCGGTGGGTGACATAGGTACGGACCAGCTTGAAGCCGAGCAGACCCCGGTATGACTGTAAGAAAAGAGTGCATTGATCGGGTCCACTATTACCTGATGAACATTATGGTCCGATACCTTGTTGTACCTTCATATCCGGGAACCTTTAAAAGCTTGCTGCGTGAACTGCTTGCAGTGCCGGGTGCTCGTTCACACCTCGCCTATCCATTTGATAGGTGTCGTTGCTCATTCCGCGACTCCTTACACCCGGCCCGCTCGCGACAGTTTTTAGAGGTTTCCATCCGTCTCGCCGTGTTTCGAATAGCGGCCGTATGGGCCAATGTTTGGAGCAAGTTTGAACGAACTGACCAACAAGCGCTTTGCCCCGATTGTTCTTCAATCTCGTGGAGGAAATCTTTATGTATAAGTCCATTGGCTTAAAAGTGACGGGTGTTCAAAAAATGCATTGCGCAAGTTGCGAACAGCGGGTAACGCGCGTACTCGAGAGTTTGAATGGTGTCAGTCAGGTACGGGCAGACGCATCCTCGCAGCGCATCGATATATTGTTTGATCCGGACAAACTCGAAGAGTCGGCCATTACCACGCGTCTCGACATGCTTGGCTATACAACAGAACCGA
>CAYOLM010000118.1:0-4797 GCA_964404785.1 uncultured Mizugakiibacter sp. | reverse complement strand
GGAACGCAGTGGAGACCCGGGATCCACCTGCTAACGGCAACGTCCGATGTCCGATGGAACCTCAACCGTCTTCCGGGCCGAGTGGATTCCCGCCTGCGCGGGAATGACGGGAAGGGGGAATGGGCGTTCGCTACTACACGGCAATAACGGGAAGGTCGAGTAGACCGATTCGCTTACTGCAACATAAAAAGACGATCAAAACCGACCGCATCTAGCAGTCCTCGAACTTCATCACAGGCATTAACGACATGAATCTCTGCGGACTCACCGCCAGCATGCTCGCGCAACAACAGCAACATGCCCAGTGCGGAGCTATCCATAGCGGTAACGCTGGACAGGTCGATGACGTAAGCTCGCGGCAACGGTTGGGCTTGCCGATAAGTATTGCGAAAGGCCCGGTGCAACTCAAAATTAAAATGCTCAGGCATATGCAATGTCAATACACCACGCTGTTGATCAAATTCACTAGGAATGGTTTTCAGCATCATCAACACCTTACTTCAGAACAGCTCAATCTCACCGGCATCCATGGAAACCTGGCGAGCCGGCCCTTTATTGCGTTCATGAGCCCGCTTGCGCTGAGCTGCCAGTGCCGCATGCAGGCGGTCGATGCCCTGGCGTACGTCTGTGGGGTCAGGCTGGTTACTCAACACCTCCAATTCGCCCAGGGTATCGCGTAGCACCGCCTGGATATCCAGCAGCCCATGGCGGGCCTGGCGGATCATCTGGTTGAGAATGTCTTCAAATTGCAGGGAGCGAACCGCCGTAGCGATGTCGCTATCCAGCCCCCGACTGAGTTCCACCACCCGGTCGGCCACTTCGCCCATGCGCTGATCATTTTTAGCAACCCGCCCAGTCATCCGATCCACGTCGCCCTTGGCAACCAGAGCCACGTTCATATCCTGGGACGCCAGGCGGCCCACCAAGCTGCGTACTTTCTCCATCGCCTCGCGACTACTTTCGACATGGCCACCGATTTTCTCGTTGAACTGGTTGGAGTGACGGGCCAGGTTGCGAATCTCATCGGCCACCACGGCGAAGCCTCGGCCCGCGCTGCCGGCCCGCGCCGCCTCGATGGAGGCATTCAGAGCCAGCAGATTACTTTCCTCGGCAATGGTGCCCACATTATTGAGTAGATCGAAAACCTGATCCATCTCGACTGCCATCTCATCGATATGGTAAACAATACGCAAACTTTCACGCGAAAGCTCCAAAACCAGATTCACAAAATGTTCGAGCAATTCGGCAGTCCGATTCGTAAACTTACTCACGCTGAGTTCATTGCTACGATCCTTGTCATGCAGAATATCGCCGAGCAAACGTTGCTGAGTTCCGGTCTTGGTACTCAGTCCCTCGAAACTTTGATGCATTTCACTGCCCGCATCATGGATCACTCCGACCGCCTGATGTAAAACCTCGGCGGTCCGTCCCAGATCCTCAGCAAGCGTTTCTCGTAAGTCCTCGACGATCGCCGATAACTCGAAAAGTTCTTCCGATTCAGGGTTCCGGGCCGCAAGCCATTGACCACGTCGATCAGCCCGATGCCATAACACGATCCAGACCCCGGTGGGCACCACGATGGCCAGCACCGCTACCCACATGGTGCGCAGAGCCAATGCCAGGATCAGCATCAGTACGGCTATGCCAAGCCCAATCAAGCCTTCTTTATGTGCCGTATGCTGCATGGGTTCCTCCTGGTAATAACTTATCGGCCCGTACCTGGCCGGACTTTAGCCGGCCCCGCCACAGCAAGCTGTAGCAGCCGGGATGCCATACGCTCAATGGGCACCAACTCCATCGCTGCACCCCGTTTCCAGGCGGCACCGGGCATACCCCAGACCACACTGCTGGCTTCGTCCTGAGCCAGCGTTGGGGAGCCCGTATCACGTAATTCCTTCAAGCCTTGTGCCCCGTCATCCCCCATGCCGGTAAGGATGGCGCCGATAGCCTGGCCACCGGCACTTACCGCTACCGATCGAAACAGCACATCTACGCTCGGTTTGTGTCGACTTACCGGGGGACCATCGTGAAGTCGGCACACCAAGCGGGCGCCATCGCGCATCACTAACAGGTGCTTACCGCCCGGAGCAATATAAGCGTGTCCAGGCAGGATCGGCTGGGTATCTTGCGCCTCAAAGACCCGCATGGCCGAACATCGATTCATGCGTTCTGCAAACGGACCACTGAACGCCGCCGGAATATGCTGGGTAATCACAATAGGTGGTGCATCGGCGGGCATCTGTTCAAGCACTACCCGGATGGCCTCAGTCCCCCCCGCCGAAGCACCAATCGCCAGCAAGTGCCCGGCAGATGGCAGATTTTTTAGATGTCCCGGTCGGGGTAATACCGCATCGGCATTTAATCTGGGGGTCACTTTCATAGCTCCGGCCGAGGGAGCGCGTGAACGCGGCCTGGCCCCGGCTGCCGCTTTGACCTTGCTGATGATGTGTTCGGCTTGTTGGTTAAAAGTTCGACTCAAGTCCGAACCCGGCTTGCTGATGAAATCGACCGCCCCAAGCTCCAATGCCTTGAAAGTCACCTCGGCACCACGGGCGGTTAGCGACGAGACCATCAGGACCGGCATGGGGTGCTCGCTCATCAGTTTTTCGAGAAATGTCAGCCCGTCCATGCGCGGCATTTCAACATCCAGGGTCAGTACATCGGGTTGCAACTGGGCGATCTTCACTTCGGCAATGATCGGGTCGGGTGCCGTAGCCACCACTTCGATGTCGGGGTCAGCCCCCAGCATCTCGCTCATCATCTTCCGTACCAGCGCGGAATCATCAATAATTAATACGCGGATTGGTTTCATGGTCATCCTTAGAATAGTTCGATCTCGCCACGTAGAGGCTGCTGGCGCAGCTTGTCCTGGTAACCGCGTTCGCGATCAGCAATGGTGGTGTTATGCAGGTTTCGTAGTTTGCGCTGATGGACTTTGCCGGTTTTAGGCAGATAGCGCACATGCCGCGGGAATTCACCCCCCAGGTCTTCGGCTGTCAACTGCAGCGCTTCGGTGTTGATGTAGCGACGTACGAATTCTATATTTTGCCGACCCACATCACTGAAAACCCTTGCTCCACCAAAAATTTTTACTTCAAAGCGTTCGCGCCGCCCTCCCGCCTTAAGTACCTCGTTAATCAAATGCTCCATCGCATCACTGCCGTAACGTGTCGCCCGGGTACCCGCCTCGGACCAGCCCCCTGCTTCACCCTTCGATTCAGGCAACATGAAGTGATTCATGCCGCCAATGCCGGTCTCGCGATCACGGACGCAGGCCGCCACACACGAACCTAATACGGTGACGATCAGTTCGCTTTGACAGGTTACGTAATATTCACCAGGCAGTATCTTTACTGCGACCAGGCTCAAATGCGGGTCCCAATAACGGTTGACGTGCTCGAAACCCGGTCGCAGCCGCTGCGGGTTAAAACCCGCCATGGCCTGCAGATCCGCGGGAATCAAGGGTATGCGTGGGGCGGCATTCATGTCACTTTCTTCTGGTAAATGGTGCGGCCAATCAAGTTAAAATCATCATTGAGCCCGTGCAACGACTCAGAATGGCCGATAAACAGGTGGCCGCCCTCAGGCAAGCGGGTGGCGAAACGGCGAAATAGATCCTGCTTGGTTTCTTTGTTGAAATAAATCACTACGTTGCGACAGAAGATCGCATCGAACTGACCCCGCATCGGCCAGGTTTTGAGCAAGTTGAGACGCCGAAAGGTGATGAGTTCACGTAACTGCGGGTGCACTCGTGCCATGCCGGCATGTTCTCCAGTACCGCGTTGAAACCAGCGTCGCCGCCGTTCTTCACTGATGCCGGTCAGTCGATCAAGGCGATACAGCCCACTCTCAGCAGTAGCCAGCGCCTGCGGAGAAAGGTCGGTGGCCAGGATCTTTGCATCGATCGCCTTCGGCATACCCTGCAGCGCCTCGGCCAAAACCATGGCAATTGAATACGGCTCCTCACCTGTGGAGCAGCCTGCCGACCAAATCCGCAGCGGCCGTGCCGGTTGTGCCAAGGATTCCGGCAGGATCTTGCCGGACAGGAAATCGAAGTGATGATCTTCGCGGAAAAAAGCGGTCACATTGGTACTGATGGCACTGACCAGTGCATCCAGTTCATCATCAGGCTGGGCATTCAGGTAGTCACAATAGGCCTGCCAGTCAGTCAGTCCCAACTGGCGCAAACGCTTGCCCAGGCGCCCTTGTACCAATTGGCGTTTATGGGGGCCGAGGACGATGCCACTGTGCTGGTACACAAATTGGGCCAGGAATTTGAATTCCCTTTCACCCAGAGCCGCTGGCGAGACTGCTCGCGTAGCCGGTACCGGTGCCGGTTCCTGGAGTGCTGATCTATCCATAAGTTTTCAGAATTCTTCCCAACCTTCTCCAGCTTTGGTCGAGGTGCTTACCGGACGAGCCGATGGCTTTGTTGCCTTCGCCGGGCCTGCTGGCCGGGCCGCTGCGGGCTTCGAGGCGTTGCTGACACGCTGCGCACTGCTAGCGGCGATGCGGAAAAAAGCCATCTGCTGGCGCAGCCCCTGGGCCTGCTCTTGTAGTGCCTGGCTGGCGGCCGAAGCTTCTTCCACCAAGGCGGCATTCTGCTGGGTCACCTCGTCCATCTGCATCACCGCCCGGTTGACCTGATCGATGCCTGAGGATTGCTCGGCACTGGCTGCGGCAATCTCGGCAACAAAATCGGATACCTTGGTGATGCCATCGACAATTTCCACCAGGACCTTGCCGGATTGATCCACCAGACCGGTACCGGCCTTGACCTTGTCCACGCTGTCACTG
>CAYOLM010000117.1:0-4872 GCA_964404785.1 uncultured Mizugakiibacter sp. | reverse complement strand
ACCTCCGGCGGCACCCTGGCCAATTTTCAGGCCTTGCGTCTGGCCCTGGCCTTGAAGTGCTTTCCGGTAACGCTTCGTGCGGTCGCCCCTCCTGAACTGAACGTGCCGGACGACGATTACGAGGCATTCAACCGAACTCCCCATCAAGCCATAGAACTACTGATTACCTGGCAGCAATGGCTGACCGAACTAAGTCCCGGCGAGCGCACTCGCTGGCAGCAACGGTTTGAGTCCGAGCGTATAGAGCAACTGGGTAGCGTACGCTTTTTTGCCCAGCATTCCACGCTATCACCACCGGTGGTGATGGCCCCGGTGACGGCTCATTATTCTTGGAGCAAGGGCATGAAACTGCTCGGACTAGGACGCGAACAGTTGATCCTGGTGCCGGAGCGAGGCATGCGTCTCGACATGGATGCGTTCGAGCAAATTCTGCAAAAATTGCGTGCTTCCGGGCGCTCTGTGCTGTTGGGGGTCGCCGTGCTAGGTACGACGGAGTTTGGCACCATCGATCCCATCCACGATATGGTTACCTTGCGGCAACGTTATGCCGCAGAAGATTATGGCTTTGCCATCCATGTCGACGCGGCCTGGGGTGGCTATCTGGCCACCTTGTTTCGCAAGGAAGATGGCCAACTGCGTAGTCTTGACGAGATGCGTAGCGAGTTCAGCAACTTTCCAAATCCATGCACTTATGCCGCCATGGCCGCTCTCAAGCAGGTTGACTCGATCACCGTCGATCCGCACAAGCTCGGTTACCTGGCTTTCGGTACCGGGGCATTTGTCTACCGGGATCACCGGGCCATGGAGCTACTTACCGAAACTGCCGACTATGTCTTTACGGATGCGACCGCGCCCGGCTACTTCAACCGCTATCGCAAATTGGGCCGCTATATTCTTGAGGGCTCAAAATCCGGTGCCGCCGCCGCCGCCGTATATGTGACTCACCGCGTATTACCGCTCGATCACCAGCATTTTGGACAAATTACCCGACAAACCATCCGTTCTACCGAAGCTTTTGTTGCCCGGGCCAAGCAATTTACCCGGGATATTGCTGCACGGCTGCAGGTATGCATGCCCTATCTACCCGATACCAACCTGGTGTGCCTGGCTATCAATCCGACCGGTAATCGGGATGTGGCCGTAGCCAATACCTTTATCCGGAAACTTCATGATGGCTTAGGTACGGATCCATCAATCCCCTTGCAAAGCCGAGAATTTTTCTGTTCCACCACCACCTTGCGCACCGAAACTCTGGGGGAGCAGGATATGCACCGCATATTGGCCATGCTGGGACTGGATCCGGAATCCATGCACGACCATGACCCACAATCCGATCGCCTGCTGATTCTGCGTCATACCCTGATGAATCCGTTTCTCCTTGATGCTGAAAATGACATCAGCTACATCGACGAATACTTCAAATATCTCTCTCACCACATCGACGGGTTACTGCCCGCCAATTCTCCTCCGACTGTCAACTGAGCAGGCACCCGAGCCATGGCTTTTCACAACCTGCGTGAGTTTCTGTCGCATCTTGAGGCCCACGGGTCGATGCGCCGCATCACCGAATCGGTCGACCCGGAACTGGAAAGTACCGCCTTCTGCCTGCGTACCCTGCAAGAGCAAGGTCCTGCCCTGGTTTTCGAGCATCCCCAAGGTTCCTCACATCCCCTGCTAGGCAATCTGTTTGGACACCGCACCCGGATTGAAATGGCGCTAGCTGACCGGCCTTTGGCTTCCTTGCGGGAACTGGGCCAGTTGCTCGCTGCCATCAAGGAACCACGCTGGCCTGGATCAGTACGCGAGGCCTTACAGATGTGGCCGGAATTCGCCCAACTTGCCCATGTTGCTCCCAAAACCCTTAGCCAGGCTCCATTTCTTGAAGAAATTGTGGAAGAAGAGGATATCGACCTGGCCCGACTGCCGATTCAACGCTGCTGGCCCGACGACGCCGGTCGTCTGATTACCTTCGGCCTGGTCATCACCCGTGGCACCCGCCAGAAGCGCCAGAATGTAGCCATCTACCGGCAACAGGTCATCGGCCCGAACCGGGTCATCATGCGCTGGCTACCGCACCGGGGTGGAGCACTGGATTTCGCGGATTGGCAAACGGTCCACCCGGATCGCCCGTTCCCGGTACTGGTGGCGATTGGCGCTGACCCAGCCACCCTACTGGCCGCAGTGGCACCGGTTCCCGACACCTTGTCGGAATATGAATTTGCCGGCTTGCTACGCGGCGAACGTAGCCATGTCTGGCATAGCTCCCTGACCGGACTGGATGCCCCAGCTGGCGCGGAAATCGTGATGGAAGGCTTTATTCATCCCGGTGATACCGCCATGGAAGGGCCATTCGGGGATCACACCGGTTATTACAACAGCCAGGCGCCGTTTCCTGTACTCAGCATCAAGCGCATGCTACTGCGCAGCGGAGCGATCTATCACGGCAGCTATATGGGCCGGGCTCCGCATGATGAACCCTCAGTATTAGCCATGGCGCTGAATGAGATATTTATCCCCATTCTGCAAAAAGTGTTTCCCGAAATCGTCGATTTCTACCTACCTCCCGAAGCCTGCTCATACCGTATCGCCATCGTCAGCATCCGCAAGCAGTACCCAGGCCATGCCCGGCGGATCATGATGGGGGTGTGGTCGTATTTACGCCAATTCACCTACACCAAATACGTTATCGTCGTCGACGAGGATATCGATGTACGGCAATGGCACGAGGTGATCTGGGCGGTTTCGACTCGGGTCGACCCAGCCCGCGATAGCCTGTTGATCGATCACACCCCCATCGACTATCTGGACTTCGCCAGTCCCGTCGCCGGTCTCGGCTCCAAACTGGGTCTTGATGCCACCAACAAGTGGCCGGGTGAGACTGACCGGGACTGGGGCCGTCCGATTGTTACCGACCCCGCAACCGAACGCCGGGTTGAAGCCCTGTGGAGCCGCATCTTCGCTACCGACAAGCCGGCTCCCCACGCATGAAGTGCCCCGTCAGCAGCTACTGGTCACCTATTTACGGCGGGATCTCAAACCGCAGTGGGGTGGGCTAAAGCGGCCCGTAACCTGACCCATACCCTTGTCCATAACTTTCCTCATTCATCGAATCACAGCGAGAACACCATGGATCTCATCTGCCCCGCAGGCAATTTGCCCGCCCTGAAAACTGCCGTTGATCAAGGTGCCAGCGCAGTCTATGTCGGCTTTCGCGATCAGACTAACGCCCGTGCTTTCCCCGGCCTGAACTTTACCGAAAGCAACCTGCACCAGGGGGTTAGTTACGCCCATGCTCGCAACAGCAAGGTTTATATCGCCCTGAACACCTATCCCGACCCGGCCAAGGTAGGCAACTGGCAAAAGGCGGTGGACCACGCCGCTGAATTGGGGGTTGATGCCATTATCTGTGCCGATATCGGTGTGCTGGATTATGCCACCCGACAACACCCCGACTTGCCCCGCCATCTATCGGTCCAGGCCTCGGCGACAACCCATGCGGCATTGCGCTATTACCGGGAACGCTTTGGCATCGCCCGGGCAGTGATGCCCAGGGTATTGTCGTTGCAACAGATCGAACGCCTGTGCGAACGCGATATTGTGCCGATCGAAGTATTTGCCTTCGGCAGCTTGTGCATCATGGTCGAAGGTCGCTGCCAGCTTTCCAGCTACGTAACCGGGATTTCACCCAACCGTCATGGGGTTTGTTCCCCTGCCAAATTCGTGCGTTGGGATGAAGAGTCTGACGGCGTTCGCAGCGTTCATTTGAATAACGTCCTGATTGACCGCTTCAAAGCCGATGAGCCCGCCGGCTACCCCACCGTATGCAAAGGCCGCTACGAGGTGGGGGGGGAGGTTTTTCATGCTTTGGAAGAACCTACCAGCCTGAACACTCTGGAACTGCTGCCCCAGCTAAAAGCCGCCGGGGTCGCGGCCTTGAAAATCGAAGGCCGACAACGCGGACTGGCCTACGTCGGCACCGTTACCCGGGTCTGGCGGCAGGCCATCGACCGTCTTGAAGCGCATCCGGATAACTGGTCTCCCGACCCGGCCTGGCAGCGCGAACTCGGCGCCCATGCTGAAGGTCACCAGACCACTCTGGGACCCTACCACCGCTCCTGGCATTGAAGGCTATCACCATGAAACTCAGTCTTGGGCCGTTACAGTATTTCTGGCCCCGTGAAGAAGTGTTCAAGTTCTATCGCACCGCCGTCAACTGGCCGCTGGATACTATTTACCTCGGTGAAACTGTGTGCAGTAAACGCCGTGAGTTAAGTACCCGCGACTGGATCGCCCTGGCCGAGGAACTAGCCGCCAGCGATTGCGAAATCGTCCTCTCCTCCCTGGCCCTGCTGGAAGCCGAATCGGAACTGTCGGCACTCACTCGATTGATCGAGAACGGCCGGTTTCGAGTCGAGGCCAACGACATGTCGGCCGTGCAATTGTTGCGTGATCGAGCGCTGCCGTTTATTGGTGGACCATCACTGAATGTCTACAACCACGTTACCCTGCGACTATTAGGTGAGGACGGCTTGCAGCGACTGGTGCTTGGAGTTGAGCAGGGTCGGGCTCTGGTTGAAGAGTTTCGGGCTAGTGGTGAGCCCCTACCTGAGCTTGAAGTGATTGCCTGGGGACGGCTACCGCTGGCCTATTCGGCGCGCTGCTACACCGCGCGGGCACTGGATTTACCCAAAGACAACTGTGGCTTCCGCTGCATCGAATATCCCGATGGATTAGCTCTGAAAACCCGCAACAAACGGGCTTTTCTAACCATCAACGGTACCCAGATACAAAGTAGTGAGCACTGCGACCTGGCTCCGGAAATCGATGAATTAGCGGCTGCAGGTATCGGCTTGCTGCGCCTGTACCCACAAA
>CAYOLM010000116.1:0-4875 GCA_964404785.1 uncultured Mizugakiibacter sp. | reverse complement strand
AGGCGGGAATCCACCCGGCCCGGATCACGTATGAAGTCCGCTCGGGCAGTGTCGCCAGAACGTGGATCCCGGGTCGTCGCCCGGGATGACGGCAATGGGGACAGGTGGCGCCAGGGATGACGAGTCTGGTTGACGCGGCATCTGTATCAGATAGCAACGTGCTGACTTCCTGAGCCGGCTCTATTTATTACACTTTCTACCGCGAATTGGAGTAATAGACGACTGGATCTCGACGTGCGCGGCAGCAACCATAAACCCGCGCACTTATCCCATAGGAGCTTGTCGGACTTGAGATCAATCTACTGCGGCGGCCTCAAATCGGCCCATTTTTCCGGCCTTTATCGTTCAATAGAACCACTATTCGCCTCAAAAGCCCGAAAAACTGTCCTCTATTTTCTACTCGCCTCGTCACGATCACCCAAGTCCGACAAGCTCCTAGGCAATTCTGCCAACAGATCATGCTCATCGCTGCCGGTAATAAGTACCTCGGCAAACTCGCCAGGGTGCAGAGACGGGGCATCAATAACCCGTACCACACCATCGATATCCGGAGCATCAGCACTGCTGCGGGCCATCGCCACCCCGTCCTCAACCGTGTCCACCAACACCTGCAGCGTCTGGCCGATCTTGCGCTTGAGGCGCCGGGCACTGATCCCGGCCTGCACCGCCATGAACTGTTCAAGCCGATCCTCCTTCAGTTCCTCGGCAATTGGGTCGGGTAGATCGTTGGCAGCGGCACCTTCCACCGGTGAATACATGAACGCCCCGACCCGATCAAGTTCAGCCTCACGCAAGAAATCCAGGAGTTCGTCGAATTCAGCAGCCGTTTCACCTGGAAACCCCACAATAAAGGTACTGCGCAGGGTGATCTCCGGCACAGCCCGACGCCAGGCCTGCACCCGCTGCAGCGTCTTCTCCGTCGCTGCAGGTCGCTTCATCAACTTTAGAATGCGGGAACTGGCGTGCTGCAAAGGAATATCGAGATAGGGCAGGATTTTCCCCTCGGCCATCAATGGCATGAGTTCATCCACATGCGGGTAGGGATAAACATAATGCAGACGCACCCACCCACCCAGCTCACCCAGACCCTGACACAATTCAGTCATGCGAGTACGCCAGTTACGGCCTCTCCAGCGGCCTTCGGCATAGCGCAGGTCAACCCCATAGGCACTGGTATCCTGGCTAATCACCAGCAGTTCGCGAACTCCACTACGCACCAATCCCTCGGCTTCGCGCAGCACCTCGTCCACCGGGCGTGAATGCAGGTTGCCACGCAGCGATGGAATGATGCAAAAACTACAATGATGATTACAGCCTTCAGAAATCTTCAGGTAGGCATAATGTTTGGGCGTCAGCTTGATCCCGGTTGCCGGCAATAGATTGATGAACGGGTCATGTTGTGGCGGCCGCACCTGATGCACCGCATCCATCACGCTGGCGTAATCCTGCGGACCGCTGATCGAGAGTACCTGCGGATAGGCCTCGCGAATCAGCGCAGCGCGTTTACCCAGACACCCGGTCACGATTACCTTGCCATTTTCGTGCAGAGCTTCACCGATAGCATCCAGAGATTCCTGCACTGCCGACTGGATGAAGCCACAGGTGTTGACGACAACCGTGTCGGCTTGTTCATAATTGCTGACGAGTTCATAACCTTCACTTCTGAGCTGGGTAAGAATTCGCTCGGAATCCACCAATGCCTTGGGGCATCCCAGACTGACAAAACCGACCTTCGGCACGGCAGATGACATGAACAGAACCCATTGAAACAAACGCCTATTGTAACGATTCAAGAATACTCACGCTGATTGGCCGGGTCCTTTTTCGCCGTCTTCCCCGTATCAGGCCGCGCAGGCCGAGTTGCTCTGGGAATTCGGTAACACCACGGTACATGATACTGCCAGGTCGACAGCAGCCCGTGACTACGACAGGTCGGCTGTCGCTATAATTACATCTCTCCACCTACCGGAAAATCTGAACGTGACCCAAAGCGTAGCCGACGAGCTGGTGCAGTTGCTGAGCCTGGAACGACTCGAAGACAATCTGTTCCGTGGACAAAGCCGCGATATCGGAACCCGGTATGTATTCGGTGGTCAGGTACTGGGGCAAACCCTCTCTGCCGCACAACAGACCGTAGCACCCGAGCGGCATGCCCATTCCCTGCATGCCTATTTTCTGCGCGCAGGCGATATCAGTGCACCCATCGTCTACACCGTGGAGCGGGCTCGTGACGGACATAGTTTTTCATCCCGACGAGTCGTCGCCATCCAGCATGGCAAGCCCATACTTACCGGCTCAGTGTCCTTCCAGATAGATGAACCAGGAATCGAGCATCAGACTGAGATGCCAGAGGTTCCACAACCCGAAGACCTTGAACCCCCTACCCCAATTCGACCGGAAGAACTGGCCAACCTGCCAGAAAAGGTGCAGCGCTGGTTGTCACGCCGTGGACCCTTCGAGTTTCGTCCGGTCAATCCTCGTAATGAGCTACTTCCCGAAAAGCAGCCACCCCAGCAGCGGGTCTGGTTCCGTCTCAGCGGGCATGCACCGGATGCTGACCTCATGCACCGCGCCATGCTGGCCTATGCCTCAGACTTTCATTTGATCGGTACCAGCATGCTGCCACATGGCATTTCCTATCTTAGCCACAACGTTCAAGTCGCCAGCCTCGATCATGCCATTTGGTTCCATCGTCCCTGCCGGGTAGATGAATGGCTTCTCTATGCTTGCGACAGTCCCAGCGCGCAAAGTGCCCGGGGACTGGCCAGGGGCCAGATTTTCGATCGCACGGGACGATTGATTGCCTCGACAGCCCAGGAAGGACTTATCCGGGTTATCGATACGATGACAATGGATCACTGAGCCATGCGGCAAATTTATCGATCACCGAGAATTGAGAATATTGAGCGCTTGGTGCAACTACTCGCCGAACAAGAGATTGAAACCAGCGTGTCAAACCATGCCGTATACCAGCGACCCAACTATGACCGGCCCAGTTATTTTGATAGCGGGGATGAGTCCGCATGGATCAAGCTTTGGATTACCCATACGGATGACTATCCCCGGGCCGTTGATCTATTACAGAAAATCGGCTTAGAAGCTTGTAAAGCATCTTTTTTCCCCGAGCCGTTGCGTAACTATGTGGTGACTTCCAGGAAACGCAGCGACTATCTTAGTAGAAGACTTCGGCTGGTCCTGCTGCTGGTTATCACCGGAATCATTCTCTTTGGGGCCCTACGTATTTTTGGCTTCGGCTGAATCCCGCCGAGCGATCCAGACCCCGCAGCTCGTGTGGCGTCAAGTGACGCCACTCACCACGCGGCAGATTTCCCAATTGCAGCGTTCCAATGGCAATGCGTAGCAGACGTAGCACCGGGAAATTCAGGGCCTCAAGCAGGCGTCGCAGGTGTCGATTTCGGCCTTCCTTGATCTGAATATCAAGCCAGGCCGTCCGACCACCACTACGCAGTAAGCGCACTTCAGCCACCGCCAGCTGCTCTCCCGAACAATCAACTCCTTGGCGCATCTGCGTGAAGACCATCTGCCCTGGTACCCCACGAACCTGCACCCGATAGGTCTTGATAACCTGCCTTTGAGGCTCCAGCAAGGCCGCAGCCCAAGCACTATCGTTGCTCATCAGTAACAGACCTTCACTGGCCTGATCAAGACGTCCGACGGGCGCAAGCCAAGGCAGTCCCGATTGTTCAAGTACCTGATATACGGTCGCCCGACCTCGTTCATCGTGGGCTGTTGTGACCAGACCACGCGGTTTATTCACGGCCAGATAGATGCGGGTCGCATCCAGCAATGGCTTGCCATTAATCTCGATTTTGGATAGATCCGTAGCAATGCGCTGCTCTGGATCGGTCACCCGGCGCCCATCCACAGAAACCCGGCCCTGACGCACCCATTCGATGGCCTGACTTCGCGAGCACAGGCCACTACGGGCAATGACGCGGGCAAGACCGTGCCGTGCCGTGTTAGCAAATTGTATCTTTTCAATCATTCTTGCCGTAACCGCGCTATCACCGATTCAAAGCATGCTGGATAAGTTTGGCTTGAGGCGGGTCGATGCATCACCATATATTCAGCAACATCACTATCTTGTCACAATGTAGGAGTAGCCAATGTCTGAACACCCGATCGACCTATCCTGGACCCGAAGTGACCAAGCTTTCGAGCGAGGCAAGATATCCCAAGAACACCTGGTTCGCTTCAATGGTGGCCAGACTCTCAGCAACTCCTCAGCAGCTGCGTATGGAGGTTCTCCCCAAGCAAGCAACCCTGAAGAGCTATTAGCAGCTTCCATCAGTTCCTGTCACATGCTCACTTTTCTTGCCGTTGCGGCCAACCGTGGCTGGGTCATTGATAGGTATGAAGATCACACTATCGCCCACTTGAATAAAAACGACCAGGGTCAACCGGTTATTACCCACATCGAACTTCATCCCCGAGTGCAATTCGGTGGAGACAAGCAGCCTGAGCAGGCCGCTGTCACTCGTATGCATGAGCGGGCCCACCAAGCTTGTTTCATCGCCAATTCAGTCAAGTCCGAGGTGACGGTGAATCTCTGAACGCCGATTTCTCACCAGAGCCCGGTTGCCCGTAGTCACCTAACGAAAAGCCCGGCGACAAGCCGGGCTTTTCACTTTCAAACACCCTGGAAACTTACTGTCCCTGTTCCATCTGCTGGGCGTTCTCGATCTTGAATACTACGCGACGATTACTCGTCCGGCCTTCCTTGGTAGCGTTACTCGCTACTGGATCGCTAGGACCAAAACCCTTGGTACCAACAATTTGATCGGCTGCCACACCATGCTTGATCAGATAGTTCTTCACAAACTCGGCACGCCATAGCGAAATCTTCCGGTTATA
>CAYOLM010000115.1:0-4958 GCA_964404785.1 uncultured Mizugakiibacter sp. | reverse complement strand
GTCATCCCGGGCGGAACGAAGTGGAGACCCGGGATCCACCTGCTGGCGGAAACGTCCGAGCAGACCTCCAACGTGTTCCGGGCCGGGTGGATTCCCGCCTGCGCGGGAATGACGAAAAGTCTCGTCATCCCGGGCGCAGAGCCACGTTATAAGAAAAGGCTCGCCATCCCGGATACAAAGTGCCTACGGATAGGCGACACCGCAAAGCCGGGTCACCCGGTCGTTACGGACTTGAGGCACGCGGTAGCGGCGATCAAAATATTCGGCGGCTAGACGTGCGCGCCCAACAGGCGACCAACCAGGGCGGTAAGGGTCATAGCAAATGCCCCCCAGAAAGTAATCCGTAGAACTCCCAACCACATCTTGGCCCCACCGGAACGTGAGGCCAACGCCCCCAGCAGGGCCAGAAACAGCAGCGAACCGATCGCAACGACCGGCAGCAACCAGCGCATCGATACCCACAACACCAAGGCCAGTGGCAGTGCCGCACCCACAGCAAAACTCGCCGCTGACGCCATGGCTGCCTGTACCGGTCGGGCCCTATAAATCTCGGTCAGACCCAGCTCATCCCTAGCGTGAGCCCCCAGTGCATCGTGTTCCATCAACTGTAAAGCGACCTTACGAGCCAGACCTGCATCCAGCCCACGGCCTATGTAGATGCGCGTGAGCTCTTCCTGTTCATAAGCTAGATTCGTTTCCAGCTCGTAACGTTCGCGTTCAAGATCGGCATCCTCAGCATCCGCCTGAGAGCTGACCGAAACATATTCACCAGAGGCCATCGACATGGCACCGGCAATCAATCCGGCGATCCCCGCAGTCAATACTCCCGACCTTCCGGCCTGCGCGGCAGCCACCCCCACGATCAGGCTCGCTGTGGAAACGATGCCATCGTTGGCGCCCAACACAGCAGCACGCAACCAGCCGATCCGGGTACTAAAATGGCCTTCACTGTGACTGAACACGGTTTCACATCCTATCTTTGCAGCGATTTGAAGAAACGGGACATAACCAGGGACTCGGCATTCAAGCTTAGTGGCCGCCGAGACCCCACGGGCATTACGAAATCTGTACTGCCTAGCCTCTCTACTTGAGCATGACGGCTCTTGTCCAAGCACGATCAGGAGCTTGGATAGCAAGTAATATTGCAGCGATCTGCTGCTTGGTTATCCAAAAATGACCTCTATCTCGGCCAGCCAAGACGAGAGATCGGAGCCCAGACCCCAGCGAGAATACCATCTATAGGTCATGCATATCGAGGCGACATCAATGCCAACAGCGCGCCGTTGGCGACTCCCACAGAAGGCTCCCTAAAGACTTAGCCTGACGGTATCCGCCCCCCAGGAAAACAAGTTGGCCGATCAGCCAAGGCGAGCAAACCAGGCGCCGTAACCCGGCAAATGGCAAACGTGACCTTCCAGCCTACCTGCCACCAAGCCGTGACCGGTAAGGACTTCCTGAACCTGGACATCAGGCAGAGTGATGGCCTGCTCGGTAGCGCTAAGATTGAATATGGCCAGCACTTTGTCCTCCGCCGATTGTCGGGTAAAAACCAGTACCGGGGCGGGTAGTTCGAACCAATGGATGCGACCCCAACGTAGCGCGGGTTGCTGCTTACGCCAGTGCAGAAAACGCCGGAAACGCTGTAGTGGCGATTCGGGATCGGCTTCCTGACAAGCTACCGACAAGGGACGATGTTCCTTCGGTATGGGTAACCAGGGCCGACCCGTGGTGAAACCGGCCGTCGAGGTATCCTCCCACGGCATGGGAGTGCGACAACCGTCGCGCCCTTTGAAATTGGGCCAGAAGGCGATGCCGTAGGGATCGCGCAAGGCCTCGCGGGGCAGGTCCGCTTCCGGCAAGCCCAGCTCCTCACCTTGATACACACAGCACGAACCGCGCAGGCTGCAAGCCATGGCACTCAATAAGCTGGCCTGGTGCGGAGCTGGATCGGGGCCGGCCCAGCGCGACATCACCCGTTTCGAATCGTGATTGGAAATGGCCCAGCACGGCCAGCCATTCGGCATTCTCTCTTCCAGAGTCGTTACGGTGGCCCGTATATGCTCGACAGAACGGTCTTCGGTGAGCAGCTCAAAGCTGTAGCTCATGTGTAACCCGTGATCCTGGGTGTATTCAGCCATAGTCGCCAGCGAATCCTCCGAGGCCACTTCTCCAAGCGAGGCGACCTCCGGGTAACTGTCGAGTAACGCCCGCAGTTCACGCAGGAAATCCAGATTCTCAGGTTGAGTGTTGTTGTACCAGTGATACTGATAGGCGTACGGATTATCCGCTTGGAAACCACTGCCATTACGTTTTTCTAGGGGCTTGGGTGGATTATCACGAAGCTGCCGATCATGAAAACAAAAATTGATGGCATCCAGACGCAAGCCATCGACACCGCGATCCAACCAAAAACGCGCGTTGTCCAGAGCAGCATGGCGAACTTCAAGCTGATGAAAATTGAGATCCGGCTGTGACTCCAGAAAATTGTGTAGATAATACTGTTGGCGTCGTGGCTCCCAGTGCCAAGCCACCCCGCCAAAGATTGACAACCAGTTATTCGGTGGAGAGCCATCAGGCTTCGGATCAGCCCAGACATACCAATCTGCCTTGGTATTATCACGACTCTGGCGGCTTTCCTGGAACCAGGCATGTTCGACCGATGTATGACTGAGCACCTGATCGATCATCACTTTCAGGCCCAGCTGGTGAGCTCGCACCAACAAGTGATCGAAATCCTGCAAAGCCCCGAATAACGGATCGACAGCACGATGATCGGCAATGTCGTAACCGAAATCTGCCATGGGCGAGCTGAAAAATGGAGAGAGCCAGATTGCATCCACTCCCAGTGCGGCCACATAGTCCAGACGCGACAGAATCCCCACCAAGTCGCCGACGCCATCCCCGTTGCTGTCCTGAAAGCTTCGAGGGTAGATCTGGTAAATGATGGCACCGCGCCACCATGGATGTTTGCTCATGCAGCTCCCCCATTGATACTCATCCCGCCGCGAGCGGAAGCATTATCGTAATCCAGGCTCAAAGCTTAGCCGCGAGCAGGAGGCTGTCGCATCACACCGCATACGTATTCATCCACTTCGATGCCGCCTAGGCCTATTTACAGATATTGCCACCGGTACCTACCACACGGGCGGCAACTAACTTGCAGGCGATTCTGGCCACGGCAACCCAAATCCATAAATTCCTACCCGCGATCCTTGTGACAACGCTTGCAAGCTTCATGAAATCCGTTCCAAACCGTAGTTGTTGCATTCCTTGACAGGCACTGCAGAACCGATCTGTTGCAACTCTGAGCGCCCCATCTTGGTCTTCAGCATCTGGATATCTAACGGGTATCCAAACGCTCCGAAACGGCCCGGTCACGATACTTTGGAGCTGGATTCAAGCACCGCAAAATGCCTGAAATCCCATGAATACGTATGCAGAATGCACCGATCACATTTCTTTCACGGCTAGTATGCAAGACACGTTACCAAGACATTACCAATGTCCTGTTCGTCACAGACTCGGGCTACCGCAACCAGGCAACCCAAGACTGGTGTAACTGCCATCGTTTTATTGGAGGGGGTCATAGTGAAACTCAAGCGAAACTTGTTAAGCGCAGCACTGGCATCGGCCATTCTGGTTGTTGCCTCCGGTGCTCAGGCGCAAACCAGCACGCCACAGCCGGCCAAGGCCGACCAGGTACAGGGCCAGAATTCATCCACTAAAACGGCAAGAGATGCCCGCAAGAAAGAAGTCAAGAAACTCAGTGCCGTCGTAGTTACAGGCTATGCCGCGAGCATCAAGAATTCGATCGGTATCAAGCGCTACTCCAGCGAAATCGTCGAAGCGGTCACCGCCGAACAGATCGGCAAGCTTCCGGGCGTGAGTATCGCCGCGACCCTCGGCCGTCTGCCAGGTCTGGCAGTACAAACCCTGAGTGGGCGCCCGCAGGTGGTCTCCATCCATGGCTTCGGCCCGGATTTCAGTACCGCCCTGATCAATGGTAACGAGCAGGTCAGCACCGGTAACAACCGTGGCGTGCAATTTGACCAATATCCCTCCAGCTGGTTCAACAGTGTGGTGGTCTACCTGACCCCCAAGGCCTCGCTAATGGGCCAGGGTCTGGCCGGTACAGTTGATCTGCGCACCATCCGTCCGCTGGATGAGGCTCATCGCATCGTCGCCGTCAACGCTCGCTATGCCTGGAACAGCATGTCCAAGCTTTCGCCCGGATTGAGCAATCAGGGCTACCAGGTTAATGGTATCTACGTCGATCAATTCCTCAACCACACCCTGGGCGTGGCCCTGGGTATTGATCTGCAGAAGAATCCCACCCAGATCGAGCACCAACAGCCCTGGGGTTATCCCAATGTCAGTTCCGGTGGACCGGTGGTGATAGGCGGCTCCAAGAACTACGGCATCTCCGACCTCTTCGGCCGCACCGGGTTGCTGGGCACTTTGCAATGGCGTCCCAACGAGAACTTCTCCAGCACGCTGGACATGACCTATGACAACTTCCGTGAAAACCAGACGCTACGAGGCATCGAGTTTCCGTTGAAATGGTCGGCGGCACAGTTGCAACCGGGCTACACAGTCAGCAACGGCTTTGTCACCAGTGGCACCTACAACAACGTCAAAGCAGTGATACGCAACGACTACAACCGTAACTACGCCAAGGTTTACAACATTGACTGGAGCAACAAAATCGCCATCAATGAAAACTGGTCGGCGTCCGTCGATGCCAACTATTCACGTGCCAACCGTCGTAGTTTCCTGATGGAGTCCTACAGCGGCACCGGCTACAGCACCGCCAACGGCGCCACCGATACGCTCGGTTTCACCGAGCTAGGCAATGGCCTGCTGTACATGAACCCGACGCTGAACTACGACTCCAGCCAGATCGTACTCACCGATCCACAAGGCTGGGGTGCCGGGGCCACGCCTTCCATCGTGCAGGC
>CAYOLM010000114.1:3017-5016 GCA_964404785.1 uncultured Mizugakiibacter sp. | reverse complement strand
GCAGACCGTGTAGGATCTGCAGTTCTTGCCAATCCGGAGCCGCCCGCAGAAAGAACCTTCGCAAGCGCCTTTCGATAACCTGTGGGGCCCGCCCCTTGTGGAAATTGATCACCTCAAGGGTGCGCCATAGATGCTCAAAAAAAACCTCCAGCTGTTCCAGGCTGGCCACCGACTGTCGGCTTGGCATAGGCTCGACGCTGAGATCAGCAGCCATGCGCAATTCATAGGCCATCACCTGCACCGCCTGGGCCAGATTTAATGAACTAAAGCTGTCCACACTGGGAATTCGGACCATGGCGTGACAACGTGCTAGTTCATCGTTCTCGAGACCGGTGCGCTCGTTACCGAAGACCACTGCCACCCGCCCTCCGCGGGCGCATTCATCGATAATCTGTTGCGCCGCCTGGCGTGGATCCAGCTCCTCCAAAGCAACCCCACGCCGACGGGCACTCAAGCCAAGTGCCAGGGTACATGGGGCCAAGGCTTCTCCCAAATTAGAGTGCAGCACCGCCCCGGTCAGCACATCATCGGCACCCGCCGCCATGGCGATAGCCTGATCATCCGGGAAACGCTTCGGTTGAATCAAGTGCAGCCGGTTTAAGCCCATAGTACGCATAGCCCGAGCTGTCGCTCCAATATTCCCTGGATGGGATGGGCGTACCAGTACAAAACGGATGTGCGGATCAATATTGCTCATAGCTACGCCTCTAAAACCAATAACCCGGCAAAACCACGACGACACTGGCATAATGGCCTGCCAGCGCACCGTGATGGCCACCCCCCACTTCGCAGAAACCTGCCATGTCAAAACCTGCCATCAATATTGCGGTGCGTGCTGCACGCGCCGCAGGAAATATAATGATGCGTTACAGCAACCGGATCGACGGATTGGCCGTCGTCGAGAAGCAACGCATGGATTTTGTCAGCGAAGTCGATCGCCTGGCCGAAGCCGAAATCATACGCGAGATCCGTCGCGCTTACCCTGACCACGGCATTCTTGCCGAGGAATCAGGCCAGGTCGCCCAAGGTCGTTATACCTGGGTCATCGATCCCTTGGACGGCACTCATAATTACCTACGCGGTATTCCGCATTGTGCGGTTTCCATTGCCATGGTCGAAAACGATGAACCCTTGCATGCGGTTATCTACGATCCATTTCGTGGTGATCTGTTTACCGCGAGCAAGGGTGATGGCGCCCTGTTGAATGATCGCCGCATTCGCTGCAGCAACCGGGAACATCTTGACGGAGCGCTACTGGCTACCGGGTTTCCCTACCGGCAGCGTGCCCATCTGCCTGCCCAGCTCGAAATGATCCGGGTACTGCTGGCCCAGGCGGAGGATCTGCGCCGCACCGGCTCGGCCGCTCTGGATCTGGCCTACACCGCCAGCGGGCGCTTCGATGGTTTTTTTGAGATCGGCCTCAAACCTTGGGATATCGCGGCAGGGTGTCTGTTGATGCGCGAGGCAGGGGGGCACTATTGTGATTTTCTGGGTGGCACCGGCTTGCCTCCCAGCGGACATCTGGTCGCTGGGGCATTGGGAGTTGTAGATGACATACTGAAAGTCATCAAACCCGTACTAACTGCGGAGCTACGCGTCCATTGAGGCAGCCGGAAATGGCTGCCAGCCCCGTAAATTCATCCAGTTCAGACCCTGCGCCGGAATAGCCAGGCCGCTGCTACCGCTAACAGCAATAGCGGTAAGGTGTTGGCGAACCAGGCCGATACCCCGTATACCGCGGCAAGATTGACCAGCGCTCGCTGCAGGAAAAACCAACCGATCGCAATCAGCAAGCCGAATAGCAAACGCTTGCCAAAGCCGCCCGACCGCATGCTCCCGAATACCAGCGGCAAGGTACACAAGACCAATAGCAAAACGTTAGCCGGGTATAACAATCGCTGCCACAACGCATCGCTATAAATGCGCGCACTTTGCCCGTTACCTCGCAAGTAATGGATGTTGCGCAACAAATCCCCAAGTGACTGGGCATTTGGATCCA
>CAYOLM010000114.1:0-2917 GCA_964404785.1 uncultured Mizugakiibacter sp. | reverse complement strand
GCCAGCTGGATCCCTTGCGCCCGAACCTCGGCAGGTGGCATCACATATTCAGCATCTAACATCACCAAACCGCTGAGTACCGCAATCAGGCCTAAGGCCGCTGCACCCACTCGCAATCGCGACATGCCTGCAGCCCGCAAGGCGGTCAGTTCATTGCTTGCGGCCAGCCCACCCAGCCCCAGCAGGGTACCGATCAATGCCGCATGCCCGAACATTTCTATGAATCGCCGCGGGATACTCAAGAGAATGTAGTAAGCCGCTTCACCCAAGGTATAGCCGTTGCGACCGAGATAATTCAGTTGCCGGGCAAACTGCAGAAAAGCATCAAAACCAACGAGCAATATCCAAACCATCAACACGGCATAGAACACCGCACTGATGATCAGAACATCGGCTCGACGCAAGCGCAGCCATGCTAGACCACGAATTGACCCGCTCACGTGGTGCTCCCCTTCGATTTGTAGGTCCGGTACTGTCGCCGAAACAGTCCTAGCGCCAGTCCTAGCGTGAAGATCTGTCCGCCCCACATCAGTACCTCGCCAGAGGCATGTCCAGCTAGAATTTCTGCCCGCCCCACGCTAAGTAGGTTGGCGTAGATCAGATAAGCCAACACGGCAATCAGCAGACGTCCGTAAAATGGCTCCCGAGGTCCCTGCCGTGCTAACGGCAAAGCCAGCAACAACAGCACCAGGGCACTTACCGGCGCCGTGAGTCGCCAAGCCATTTCAGCCCGGGACTTGGGATCAGGCTGACTCAAGAGGGCCAGCGTACTGCGTTCGTGCACCGTGACATGGGAGCCACCTGCAGCAGTATTGACCTTGGCCAGTGAGACATCATTACTGCGGAAATCCATCAGCTTCCAATTCGACTGGCCCAGTACCCCCGCATAGCGATGTCCATCGTGAAGCACCAGATACCGGGCGCCACTTTGTGGATCGCGATAAATATCTCCAGTTTCGGCGGTAATCAAGTCCACGCTCGGAAGTCCTTGCGAATTAACTTGGTCAGAGGCCACAAATACTTTTTTTAAATGGGTTCCACGGACATTCATACTGGCGACAAACATCATCCCCCCGCCGCCCGGTAGCTCGGTAAATCGTCCCGCTTCCAAGCCTGCAGCAATAACCGACCGATTGGCTCGATTTACCATAGTCTGCGAGGTATGCGCCGCCCAGGGACCCAGCCATAACGAGATAATCCCAACCAGTATCGTCATGGGCAAACCGAGCAATAACGCCGGCCGCAGCAGGCCTCCCGGGCCCATACCCGAAGAAGCCAACACCTGCATCTCACTATCCCGGTACAGCCTGGCAAGACCCAGCAACACCCCCAGAAACAACGCTAATGGCAACAGCGTCGACATGGCATCAAGGATGCGCAGCCCCAATACCGGAAACATTACGCTGGCGGGATAGCGTCCTGCCGCAACTTTGGACAGCACATCGGACAAGGTTCCACCCAAAGTAACGACCAGCAGCAGCGTGGCGCTGGCGATGAGGCTGAAGGCCAATTCGCGTATCAGGTAGCGGTCAAGGATTCTTAGCATTTATCATTGGTAGTCCGCCGCGTCTCCCGCGGCTCAGCTGTTAATTCTAGCCTGCCATTCCTCGCAGGCCTTCATTTAGGAGTTTTTCATGGCAATTCAATTCAATCTCGGTTACAACGATCCCGTCACGACCGACACCCAGTGCCTCATAGTAGGGGTATTCGAACAAGGCACCCTCAGCCCTGCTGCCAAGCAGATTGACCAAGCATGTGCTGGCCTGATCACCCGCCTGTTCGACAGCGGTGACCTGGATGGCAAGCTTGACAGCCACCTGCTTTTGCACAGCCTGCAGAGTATCCAGGCGCCACGGGTAATGTTAATCGGCCTTGGTAAGCCCGGCCCACTTAAGCCGGCAGCATTCCACCGCGCTTGCCTCACTGCCGGTAAGGCCCTGGCCGAACTACCGGTACGTGATGCCAGCAGCCACCTTGCCGAAATTGATGTACCAGGTAAAGACAGCACCTGGAAAGTACGTACTCTGGCACTGGCCGCCGCTCATCAGGCCTACCGCTACACCGCTACCGTCAAAGCCGACGACAGCAAGGTTCACCTGGAAAGCCTGAGCATCTCAGCAGACAGCGAGGCGGAGCCGGGACGAGTTCAGGCCAGCGCTATCGCCAACGGAGAAGCAGTAGCCCGTGAACTGGCTGACTTGCCACCCAATCTGTGTAATCCACAGTATCTCGCCGAGCGGGCCCAAAGCTTCGCCGATTCTCATGACGGGGTCAGCCTGGAAGTCCTGGAACGCACCGACATGGAAAAGCTCGGTATGGGCGCATTGCTTGCGGTCGCCCAAGGCTCTGCCACCCCCCCCAAACTGATCGTGCTGCAATGGCAAGGGGCTGGCAAGGCTAAGCCCTACGCCTTGGTCGGCAAAGGTGTCACCTTTGATTCCGGAGGTCTGAATCTCAAGATCCATGGCGGTATCGAGGAAATGAAATACGACATGGGCGGTGCTGCCGGGGTATTCGGTACTTTTATTGCCGCTGTGGAAATGCGCCTGGCACTGAACTTGGTGTGTGTGGTGCCCGCTGTGGAAAATATGCCCGATGGCGGTGCCTACCGTCCTAGCGACGTGATCACTTCCATGTCCGGCAAGACCATTGAAGTCCTCAATACCGATGCTGAAGGGCGGCTGGTTCTGTGTGATGCGCTGACTTATACACAGCGTTTCGAACCCCAGGCAGTTGTCGATGTCGCCACCCTTACCGGAGCTTGTGTAACCGCCTTGGGCAAACATGCCACCGGTCTGATGAGCAAGCATGATGATCTCGCCAAGGAGCTGCTTGATGCGGGTGAAGAAACCTTGGATCGTGCCTGGCAATTACCCCTATGGGACGACTATCAGAAACAACTGGAGAGTGGCTTCGC
>CAYOLM010000113.1:2694-5019 GCA_964404785.1 uncultured Mizugakiibacter sp. | reverse complement strand
GGGTAATGGCCGGCGTTGAGGGCTTTCGAATAGGTTTCCATGTCCGGGGCTTCCATACCAGTGAAACCGGGGTAATCGACGATGGAAAGTACCCCGTGGGCACGCAGTCCGGCCTGGATCGAATCCACCAGCAGAAGGGTGCCATGGGCCTTGGTCAGCTCACGTGCCGCCGCATAAAATTCTGGGGTTACTGAGCGACCTGGATCCCCTTCACCCATGACCGGTTCCAGGAACATGGCCTCGATATGCCAACCCTGCTGGTCCGCTTCAGCAAAAACCTGCTTGAGCTGGTCGACGCTGTAAGGCTCGACAGTAAGCAAACCGGCTTCATGAGATCGGTAACTGGCCAGGTATTTGCAGTAGGTTTTACGAGTCGAATCCGAATACATCGCTGGCAACTCGGTGCGGCCGTGAAAACTGCCTCGCACAGCCAGCCGTTTGATGGTGCGGCCGGCATGGATGGCACCGGGTTCGGTCATGATGCGGGCATTGACGTCGGCGATGCGCCCAGCAAGGCTAACTGACTCCGAGCCTGAATTAAGGCACATGAAGTGGCTGTAGGGGCATTGACCCAGAGTGTGGCCGATTTCCTTGCGCAAAGCTGTGGTGAAATACATCTGTGCCAGGCTAGGGGTCATTACATTGGCCATGACTTGATGTTTTGCCATGGCCGCAATGACCGGTGGCGCAGCATGGCCGAAGCCGAGCATGCCGTAACCGCCGTTGTCATGGAGTACCGCACCTTTCAGGGTGACGATCCAGGGTCCCCGTGCCGCTAATGCAACATAAGGGTTAATGGCATCGTCGGGGTAGAAATTGACTAGCCCGGCTTGCACCCGATGGATCTGTTCCTGCTCGTTCAGGGCGAGGATGTCGGCGCTGGCCTTACGTAGTGCGCAGAATTGCTCATGGGCTTCATCAATGGCCGTGACCAGGTCGGGATCCTGGGCGGCAAAGCGCTCGATACTGGCATCGTCCAGTCCTGGGGTGCGTAGGCGGCCACCCTGCGTGCGTAAGAGGCGCAGTTTGTCGATCACTTGCATGATATTTCCTCCCAGAGGTGAGGTGAGTTGTCCTGCCGTGTCAAAGTTCCGGGGACAACTCTATGGTAAGGAAGGTCGACGGTGTAAGTAGACCTAAGTGTATGTAGATAAAGGGATATTAGCATTATTATAGCATGTGTCCTGATCCTGCGTAACCCTCAATGACGCCTGTCAGGGGCATTGTATGACGATGGCGACTTGGATGAAAAGGGCGCTGATTACATCATGGCAAGCAGGCATACTATTTTGGGAAACCACCATGAATAAGCTGGATCAACCCGTTGCTGCACTTCGTGGTGTGGTCAAACGCTACGGAGATGTGACGGCTGTCGATGGTCTGGACCTGGAGGTGCATCGCGGTGAGTTGCTGGCTCTGCTTGGTCCCAACGGAGCCGGCAAGAGTAGCTGTGTGTCATTACTACTGGGCTTGCTGCGTCCGGATGCCGGTCGGGCCGAATTGTTGGGGCGTAATCCGCAGAATGTGGATGTGCGACGGCGTATTGGGGTGATGTTGCAATCGGCCGAGTTGCCCGCCACGTTGCGGGTTCGCGAGCTACTGCGTCTGACCGCCAGCTATTACCCCCAGCCACGTGATCTGGCCGAGAGTGCACGATTGGCCGGAGTGACCGATGTGCTTGCTCGTCCGTACGCGAAACTCTCGGGGGGTCAGAAGCGTCGTGTGCAATTCGCGCTGGCGTTGTGTGGCCGTCCTGGGGTGCTGTTTCTGGATGAACCCACCGTGGGCATGGATATCGATGCTCGCGAACGACTGTGGTGGGCCATGCGTACGCTGGTCGGGGAGGGCTGTGCTGTGGTGTTGACCACGCATTACCTTGAAGAAGCCGAGGCGCTGGCCACGCGCGTAGTGGTGCTGGGGCGAGGTAGGATACTCAGCGAGGGCAGCGTCGATACCTTGCGAGCCCACGTCGCCAGTACCCGCATCCGTTGCATCAGTAGCCTGCAGGCGGCGATGATCGCTGGCTGGCCGGGTGTCGAGAAGGTTGAACGTGGGGGGGAGCACCTGACCATCATCAGTAGTGCAGAGGTTGAAGGCTTGGTTCGCCGTCTACTCGATTCTGATCCGGCCTTGCGCGATCTGGAAGTACGTCGGGCTGGGCTGGCCGAAGCGTTTACTCAGCTCACCCGCGAAGCGGAGGCGGCCTGAATGAACATGGCAATGAGAGCTGGATTTACCGAGGCAATCCCGATGTCACGGCGGCGCCTGTGCGGAGCTTATCTTGAGGAAGCGCGCAGCGAATGCCTGCGTTATCTGCGTGCCCCG
>CAYOLM010000113.1:0-2594 GCA_964404785.1 uncultured Mizugakiibacter sp. | reverse complement strand
GAAGCGCGCAGCGAATGCCTGCGTTATCTGCGTGCCCCGGGCTTCATGTTACCGATTCTGTTGTTTCCAGCGGTATTTTATCTGATGTTCGGTGTGCTTATGGTACATGGCCATGATAGTGCTGGATTGGCGCGTTTTATGTTGTCCAGTTACGTCGCGTTTGGGGTGATGGCACCCGGTCTGTTCGGCTTTGGAGTATCACTGGCGATTGAGCGCGATGGCGGTCTGCTGACTTTGAAGCGGGCCATGCCGGTACCACCCGGTGCGTATCTGCTGGGCAAGATGTTGATGGCGATGCTGGCCGCTGGGCTGGTGGTGCTGTTACTGCTGGTTCTGGCGATTGCGATGGCGGGTTTATCCATAACGCTTGCCCAAGGCCTGGAACTATTGGTAACCGGCATGCTTGGCGTATTGCCATTCTGTGCCCTGGGCATGTGGGTGGGCACCTTGATCAAAGGCCAAGGCGCCCCCGGTCTGCTTAACCTGGTGTATTTGCCGATGGCCTTTCTGTCCGGGTTATGGGTGCCGTTGCCGGCGCTGCCTGAAGTGCTGCGGCAGACGGCCCCGTTCTGGCCCGCCTACCATCTGCATCAACTGACCCAGGCCGCACTTGGATTGCGCTCAGGCTCGATCTTTACCCATGCAGGGGTGCTGTTGGTGTTTACAGCCGTGTTCTTGCTGTGGGCAATGCGGCGGCTGCGTCGGCATGGTTGAAGTAACATATCGGCAGCACCGGCATGTTGGCGAGGCGCGTCATTGCGTCTCGCTGCTGCTTGGGAGAAGGTGATGAAAAGAACTCGCTGCTTGCTGACGATGGATGTCCATGGCCGGATCGGGCTTTCGACCCGCTGGGTGCTGGACCAGGAGTTGGAGTTGAGCCATGACCTTTGAAATTGCTCCCGATTCGCTGCTCGGTCGCGCCCGTATTCATGCACCGCACTCTGGCAGAAAAATCTATCTAATGCCGTTGGCGATGCTGGTGTGGACCTTCTGGATCTTTGCCCCGCCGCTGTTGTACGACACGTCGCCCGCGCACTGGTTGTGGCCAACTTTGGCAACCTTTGGGCCGTTTTTGTGGTTGTACTTCCGTACCTACACGACATCCAAAGCAAAGCTTCTGCGGTATGCCCTGGGCATGGCAGCGCTGGGATTTATCCTGACGCCCTTCAATTGGGGTGGCCAGAGCTACATCATCTATGCCTGTGCTTTCCTGGCGTTTACCGGAACAAGTACCTATAGCGCCATTCGGACGATGCTGCTTCTGGTTGCTCTCTACATGCTGGAATCGACTCTGCTCGGTCTGTCGTGGCCGGCCATGCTCGGTATGGCATTCATGGCCCTTTCGATAGGCTTGATGAATGTGATGTGGCGACGCAATACCGAGGCCCACGCTGAACTGATATTGAGCCATGAGGAAGTCCGCCGCCTGGCTGCGACTGCCGAACGCGAGCGCATCGGTCGCGACCTGCATGACCTGCTTGGCCACACACTTTCGCTGATCACCCTGAAGTTGGAACTGTCAGGAAAATTACTGGATCGTGATCCCGAGGCGGCCCGGCAGGAGATTGGCGAAGCCGAAAAGGTGGCCAGGGAAGCGCTGCGGGAAGTCCGCGCAGCAGTAACCGGGATGCGGGCGGTAGGTCTTGCAGCTGAGCTGGCGGCGGCGAAATTGTTGCTGGAATCGGTTGGTATCCAGTTGCGCTATGTATGGCCCGGCTGGACTCTACAGGAATCCAGTGAACACGCTCTGGCACTGATTCTCAGGGAGGCCATCACCAACGTGATGCGCCATGCCCAAGCCAGCCTGGTGGAGATCGACTTCAGCCACGATGGCGGTCAGTTGGCCATGTCGATCACTGACAACGGCCACGGTGGGGTGGTGGCCGATGGTAATGGCCTGCGTGGTATGCGCGAGCGGTTAGCAGGCCTGGGAGGAGAGATGAACATCACCTCCGCATCCGGCCAGGGGGCCCGGCTGAACTTGCGCTTCCCCACCGATCAGGTCTGGGCTAACGAGGCTATAGAGACGGCCGACATCCCGTCTGCTGGCAGGACAACAGCTGTTGTGGGTTTAGGCCGGGGTACCGGACTGCAAGCGGAGCGATCATGATTGGGGTGCTACTGGCTGAAGATCAGGCCATGGTGCGTGGTGCGCTGTCGGCTTTACTGAGTCTGGAGCCGGATATTGAGATTCTGGGCTCGGTGGGTGACGGGGAAGCCGCCTGGGTCGAGTTGCAACGCCTGCGGCCTGACGTGCTGGTGACCGATATCGAGATGCCGGGCTTGACCGGCCTGGAACTGGCGCAGCGAGTGCAGCGCTATGAACTATCTTGCAAGGTGGTGATCGTTACGACTTTTGCCCGACCGGGATTTCTGCGCCGGGCGCTGGATGCCGGGGTGGGGGGCTATTTACTCAAGGATGCGCCGGCTGAAGATCTTGCCGAAGCGCTACGTACGGTACATCGGGGCGGCCGGGCTATCGACCCGCAACTGGCTCTGGAGGCCTGGTCTGAGGCCGATCCCCTGAGTGACCGGGAGCGCAGTGTGTTACGTTTTGCCGGCGAAGGCCTGAGTGCACCGGATATTGCTGCGCG
>CAYOLM010000112.1:0-5061 GCA_964404785.1 uncultured Mizugakiibacter sp. | reverse complement strand
CCATAACGAAATAATCAATGACTTACGTGGAACGTGGCTCAAAGATGGGTTAAGTCTTCTACAGCGGAGGAAGCGACCAGTCCATGGCGGGCTCACTCCGCTCTTCAAGGTAACGGTTGCCGGCAGAAAAATGACGGCAACCGATGAAGCCCCGATGCGCTGACAGAGGCGATGGATGGGGGGCTTTGAGTACACAGTGGCGGCGACTATCCAGCAACTGGCCCTTAGCCTGGGCATAGCTACCCCAGAGCATGAAAACCAGCCCTTCACGCTTACGGTTGAGCGTGGCCACCACGGCATCGGTAAAACCTTCCCAACCGCGACCACGATGTGAACCCGCCTTGCCGGCCTCGACCGTCAACACGGCATTCAGCAACAACACGCCGCGCTCAGCCCAGGCAAGCAGGCAACCATGCTGGGGTGGGGGCAGTCCAAGATCCCGCTGCAACTCGGCAAACAGGTTGGCCAGGGAAGGTGGAATCGGCACCCCTGGAGGAACCGAGAAACTCAAGCCATGCGCCTGGCCCGGACCGTGATAGGGGTCCTGGCCCAGGATCACCACCCGTACCGCCGGCAAGGGCGTGCTGTCGAGGGCGGCAAAAATGTCTGCGCCACGTGGATAGATGCGCTTTCCAGCCACCTTTTCGGCACGCAAAAAATTAGCCAGTTCACGCATTTCCGGACGCTCGAAATACGTACCCAGTTCCGCTTTCCAGGATGCCTCCAGTTGTAACATGGCAGTGTTCAGGCCGGGCTATCGTGCTGACGCAGATGCCTGGCTACTTTCATCTGAAACTGCACCTTGGTCACCAGCAAGCGCTCCTCGATTGGCTTCTGGACCAGATCATTGGCCCCGGCCCGCAGCAAGGCCGACTGATTGCGTGGATTGTCGTCCCCAGTCATCACCAGGATCGGTAAGCGGCCTTTACCATATCGAAACTCTTCGCGAACCTGCACGATCAGATCGGCACCGGACAGTTCTCCCTTCAGATTGACATCGGTCAGCAGCACATCCGCTCCCAGTTGGCCCTGGCTGCGGGCACTTTCCAGGGCAAGCAGCGCATCTTCAACCGAGATGCAGTGGTGTACCGTAAGCCCGTGCTTCTCCAGCATGCGCCGCGTGGCCAGGGCAACCACCCTACTGTCCTCGACATACAAGATGTCTCCGGCCGTGTTCTGCTGCGGAAGTACATAGCCACGGATAAATTCAACCAGGGCCTGAAAGCCCAGCGACTTGTCGAAATAGTCGGTGACGTCTTCTCCCAGGCTGCGTGCTTCGAGCCGCTCGTTGACATCGCCCGAAACCACCACGATGGGCACATAAGTCTGGCTGCCACGGGCGCGGATAGAATGGGCCAGCTCAATGCCGTCCTGATCCGGTAGCCGTAATGCCGTGGTGACAAAATCAAGGGGTTCGTGTCCCAGCGTTTCCAGCGTTTCCAGCGCCTCAGCCGCCGATCCGCAAGAAATGACCTTGACCCCCGGCAACTCAGCAACCAGCAAGCGCTCAATCATGCGCCGCACTACTTTAGAGCCATCCACGATCATGACATGCGGATGGTCACTGGCAATATGGCGACTGACAGGAGTAGACATAAGATTCCGTTTCAAGTCGGTTCAAGTACGGCGAGATAGCGGGCACTGGCCAGACGCGCACCCAGCCAGCCCAGCATAGCGGCCAATGCCGGAACCGCAAACAAGCCGCTTAGCGGCAAGGCATGTAAGGCGATATGGCCACCCCAGGCAGCAGTAAGCCGGGCCACGGGCGTGGCCAGTGCGAGTTCCAGTGCCAACACCAACGCCACCGCCAGCACACCACTGCCAAAACCCAAAAACGATCCTACATACAGATAGGGTCGACGTACGAAGGCATGGCTGGCACCGACCCTGTTCAGCACCATGATTTCTTCAGAACGCTGCAAGATATCCGTACGCACGCTACTCCCCACCACCAAGAGTGCGGATAGCGTCAACAACCCTCCAAGCAGGATCATTAGCCGACTACCCAAGCTCGAAACAGCATCCAGGCGGGCCCGCAGAACCCCCTGATCTTGAACCTGCAACACCCCCTTCATACCGCGCAAGGCCTGCACCAGGGTGGTGATTTGGACTCGCTGCAAACCCTTGCTGGGCCGTACCTCCAATACCCATGGCAACGGGTTATCCGCAAGATGCGTAAAAGCCTGGGCAAAGCCCTGTATGGCCGCAAGCTCATGCCGACCTTGCATAGGGCTACGCAATACGACCTGTGCCACCTCCCCACGTTGCTGCAAGGCCTTCGCCATGGACTTGGCAAAAGCCGCAGAACGCTTGGGTTGCAAAAAAATACTGATGTCCTGCCCCGTACCAAAGGTACGAGACAGCCCTTGCAAATTAATGAGCAGCAGCACAAATAGCAGCGGCAAAGCCAGGGCAAAGCCCATCACCAGCATGGTGAAGGTACTCGCCAAAGGTCGTTGCATGAGGCGACGAACACTGCAACCGCAAGCCCATCGGTGGGCCTGCAACCAACACCGTAGATAACCACCACTCCCTGACCGAGCCAACGAGGCGGCCTTGGCAGGTTTGCTCATGGGGCCACCTCATCGGCGGGCACATCATCGACCAGGTGGCCATGATCCAGCACCAGTACCCGTCGGCGCATGCGCTTGACTTGTAGCAGGTCGTGGCTGGCCACCAGCACCGTCACCCCGTAGCTCTGTAGATCAATGAATAACTGCATGATTTCGGCAGTAAGCTGGGGATCAAGGTTGCCCGTTGGTTCATCGGCAATCAGTACCGTGGGCCGGCCGGCAATAGCCCTGGCAATCCCCACCCGTTGCCGCTCGCCGGCGGAAAGTTGCCGCGGGTACTTGCGCTGGGAATGATCCAGGCCGACCTTAGCTAATGCCGCGCGAACCCGCTTGCCGCGCTCGCCGATAGAACGTCCGGCTACTACAAGGGGTATTTCAACATTCTCGGCAACCGTACGGTCGGCTAGCAGATAGGGCTCTTGAAAGACCATCCCCACGTTACGCCGCAGACGGGCAATGCCCCCGCGCCGAACCCGGGCAAGATTATGCCCCGCCACACTTACCATGCCCCCAGTCGGCCGCTCCAACAAGCCAATCAATTTGAGCAGAGTGCTCTTGCCCGCGCCAGAATGTCCGGTCACAAAAGCCATTTCTCCGGCACGCAGGCTGAAACTCAGAGAATCCAGCGCTGCCGGACCTGCAGCGTAACGCTTGCTGACTTGCTGGAATCGAATCACTGTTTGTAATGAAGATGAACCGGAAATATCAGCATACGGCATTTTTGCCGCGCACCCCAATCTTCAGCGTTTTCGGAACAGGGAACCCAGTCGCCGCAGAAATCCCGGCCGCCGATGGCCCGCCGAACCCTTAGATGGATGAACCGCTGCCGCAGCACCGGTATTTTTTCTACCGGTCAGGGAATGCTCTGCAGATGGCAGTTGCTGGTCAGACGAAGCTCCGCTTCCCGAGTTGTGATGCGCCTGCGGAGTATGAGTATTTGCGGCAGACTTTGCTCCACGACCACGGCCACGACGGCCACGCCTGGAGCGTGATGCTGAATCCCGATCCGGCTGTCGGGCTGCGGATTCTTGCGGTGCTTGGTTCCTGGCCGGTGCGGCACTTTGCTGGATTGTGGAGCTCGCCGTAACCGGGTCGGTTGCCGACGACGTTCCGGCAACGGCCTCGAGCGATTGGGATGCTGCCGGCTCCGAGCGCGGCTTGCGCGAGCGGCGGCGACGTGGCTTCTTCACAACCTCTGTCTGATTGCTGTTCCCCACTGCAGATTGCCGTTTGCTTGCCGCAACCGGTTTGGGGCGTAGTCGGGGCGGTGGGGTAACCAGCAGATCCTCGGTGATCGGTACCATCGGGATCTTCTGGCCGATAAAGGTTTCAATATCAGGCAAGCCCATCGCATATCGATCGCAGGCAAAGCTGACCGCATCGCCTTCCGCACCCAGGCGTGCGGTACGGCCAATCCGGTGTACATAATCCTCAGCATCCTGGGGCAGGTCATAATTGTAAACGTGGCTCACATCAGGGGTGTGCAAGCCTCGGGCCGCCACATCCGTGGCCACCAGCACCTCCACCTCACCGCTCTGAAACCGAGTCAACAGGCGCTCACGCTTTTTTTGTGGCACATCACCAGAGAGTGCGGCCACGCTGAAACCATGCCGGGAGAGACGATCGCTGACCCGTTCTACAGCAGCACGAGTGTTGACAAAAACGATGCTGCGTTCGGTAGCAGAGCGTTCGAGGAGATTCAGAAGTAGCGGAATTTTCTCTTCTCTGGCCGGATAATAGACGCGTTGCCGAACCCGATCAGCGGTGATGTGTTCGCTTTCAACCACCATCTTTTCCGGTTCATTCATGTGCTCATAGGCCAGCTCCAGCACCCGGTGACTGAGGGTGGCCGAAAACAGCAGGCTTTGCCTTTCCTTGCGCGGTGGCAAGCGTCGAAACAGGAAATAGATATCTTTGATGAAGCCGAGGTCGAACATCCGATCGGCTTCGTCTACGACCATCACCTCGACGGCATTGAGGGTGAACAGATGCTGCTTGAAGTAATCAATCAGGCGACCGGGAGTGGCAATAATAATATCGCAGCCTCCCTTGAGCATCTGCCGTTGCCGTTCGTAATCCACGCCGCCATAGATCAAAGCGATACGTAGCCCGAGGTCGCTACCTATCGACCGCGCATCCTTGTCAATCTGAATCGCCAGCTCCCGGGTCGGGGCGATAATCAGGGCTCGCGGATCCTCAGGGCGGCGGGCCGCCTTGGCCGTTTCGGTCAGCAAGCGGTTGAAGGTGGTTACTAAAAATGCTGCCGTCTTGCCGGTACCGGTCTGAGCCTGCCCGGCCACATCCCGACCGGTGAGAGCGACTGGCAGAGTCAGCGCCTGAATCGGGGTGCAGCGGGTAAAGCCGCAATGGGCAATCCCCTGCTGCAAAAGCGGATGAAGTTCGAACTGTTCAAAAAATGTATCGGTAAGTACGGTATCGGCCATAAACGGGGTCCCCGAACATGGCGATGGCGAGCCCACCCTTGAAT
>CAYOLM010000111.1:0-5084 GCA_964404785.1 uncultured Mizugakiibacter sp. | reverse complement strand
AGCTTTTCGGCATGGGCTACATCGAACAGGGCAAAACGCATGTCATCGAGAGGTACGGCATAGTGGGTCATGGTGGCTGTCCCTTGGTCAGGTTATGGAAAAGCAGCGGCTCAGCGCCAGACCCCGGAGATCCCGGGGGTCGGGGAAAGATAACCTTGATGGTGTACCGGGTATTGCCGGGTGCTGTCGGATTCGGGAATGACCAGGATCGTTCCCTGTAGAGAATAGGCAATATTTCCTGAACGGGTCTGGGCCAGAATTGCCCGTGCGGCTGGACTTGGGATCAGGTTCAGGATGGCAATATCCGATGCGGTGGCAGCGATATCCAGATCCAGCATAGCTTTCAAGTTGCCAGCATGGCGGGTGCCGATGTCGAGTCGGACAGTGAGTTGTTTGAAACGCACTGCTCGCCAAGCATTGTTCTGCAAGCGTAGGGTTACTTGCCAGTGGCCATTCTTGAGCGAGTGGATGCCCTGCACGCGTACCGATGGTGGAAAGACACTGCGGGTCGGGCCGCAGGCAGTGAGCAGCGCGAACAGTATAATTAGTAGCAGTCGCTTCATCGCATACCTCGAACGAACGTTTGAATCTTACCTCGATCTATGGCTAATGGGCCCATTAGAATCGTCATGGATGACCCATATTGCTTGCATCGACTTTCCCCATGCACATCTGGCAGGTCGGTTTGGTGAGTGGCAGTGGCCTATGGGTAACCGTTTACGGGGAAGATACCCAGGCCAATCAGAGTCCTTTGGGTTGGGCGTAGTGAGTCAATAGTAAGGTCTTGGCCAATACGTGGTGGCTTAAGGCCTGCAACAAGGTGGAAGGAGTGGCATCTTGGGGTAGATGCAGTTCGAGCCGATCCAATGCATACAAGGTAAAGACATAACGGTGCTCTTGGCCTGAAGGCGGACAGGGACCACCGTAACCCAAGAAGCCATAGCTGTTGGGTAAGGTTTTGGCCATCGCGGGTAGTCGCTGGTGATTCAAGGCGTGAGTGCTGGCTGGAAGGTTATATACCAGCCAGTGCCAAAATCCGCTGCCCGGGGCATCGGGGTCAAACAGGGTTAGCACGAAGCTACGGGTTGCTGCCGGAGCACCATGCCAACTCAGGCGAGGGGGTTGATTGTGCCCACCACACTTGTTGTAGGCCATCTGTTGGGGAATCTGGCCGGAGCTGGGAATATTGCTGCTGTACAGGGTAAAACCGGCTGCCGCAGAGGTGGCCAGTGGCAGCCAGACCAGCAACGTCAGGATGGCTGACCAGCCTAATGGCTTACGCAACATGATCTTCTCCATACAATATTGAAACATGCGTGGCATCAGTGTGGATGAGCCCATCGTAAACGCATGACGACATGGCATGATGCTGGTAAGGTTCCAGACTCCGAAAGTATGAACCGATTGCTATCAACCTCCAAACGGCTTGTCGCCGTGCCGCGATGTCGCCGTCCATGAAATTGCCTACCAAGCCGGGCATCGATTGCCGCCAGTTCGCTCCATTATGTCCGAATCACCTTCAAACCAGAACTCGTTATGGGTTGTCATCCCGCTTGCCAATGAAGCGGAAGTCCTGCCTGAGTTGCATAGGCGCTTATTTCATACTCTGGAGGCCCTCGACCTCCCTAGCCAGGTCATGTTTGTCGATGATGGTAGTCAGGATGCCAGCTGGTCGATTCTGTGTCGTTTTGCAGCTCAAGACGAGCGTATCCACGCGATACGGCTTAGCCGTAATTTTGGTAAGGAAATTGCCCTTACTGCCGGTTTGGATGCCGTAGCAGCACGGGATGATGTGGCTTGTGCGGTGGTGATGGATGCCGATCTCCAGGACCCACCGGAAGTCATTCCCAAATTACTGGATCGATGGCGAGAAGGTCATGATGTGGTGTACGCCACGCGAGCTCGGCGGGAGGGTGAAACGGCTTTCAAAAAGTTTACGGCTGCGGCTTTTTATCGAGTTATGGAGGTGCTCTCCGATACCCCGGTGCCGCGTGATACCGGTGATTTCCGATTACTTTCGAAACGTGCTCTGCAGGCCCTGTCCGGGTTGCGGGAACGGCGTCGCTTCATGAAAGGGCTGTTTGCCTGGATCGGTTATTCGCAGGCCCAGGTTTACTATGTACGTGAACCCCGGGCTGGTGGGCGCACAACATGGAATTATGGAAAGCTCTGGCGGCTGGCAGTGGACGGGATCACTGCCTTCTCAACGGTGCCGCTGCGTTTTGCAACCTGGATGGGGGTATTGGCTTCCCTGGTTGCCTTCAGCTACGGTTTGTGGGTAATCGGTAAGGCGCTGTGGCTGGGTAATAATGTACCCGGCTATCCATCGCTGATGGCGGTGATTCTATTTCTTGGTGGGGTGCAATTGCTCGCCTTGGGAGTTCTGGGTGAATACATCGGACGTATCTACACCGAGTCCAAACAACGGCCTATGTATCTGATAGCTGAAACCGCTCGCATCGCTGCGCATCAACCCGCTGAGAGTGAACCACAGCAGGAGACCAGGGGGTAGTGCGCGCAGGGTTGCACAAGCTGTCGGCAAGTACCGCCAAGCGGGTTCGGCGTAGGCAAATGTTGCTACTAGCCTTTGCGGTTCTCTGGGGCGTGGTCTGGTTTATGGGGGCCCAGTCGCGCTCCCTGCTTGAGCCCGATGAGGGGCGCTACGCCGAAGTTCCCCGCGAGATGGTGGCCAGTGGCAACTGGGTCACTCCCCGGGTGGACGGAGTGAAATTCTTTGACAAGCCGCCCCTGCAGTATTGGGCTACGGCGATTGCCTACAAAACGATCGGGATCAGCAATTTTTCGGCCCGGTTGTGGCCGCTATTGCTGGGTTTAGCCAGCATACTGGCGGTGGGCTGGGCAGGCCTACGCATGGCTGGCCGCCGTACCGGGCTGGCGGCTGCTCTGGTACTGGGTAGCTCGTTTCTATGGGCGATGGGCAGTCATATCAACACCCTGGACTTGGGGGTGAGTGCGATCTTTGCTATGGCACTGGCCAGCTTCATTGTTGCCCAGCTCCCTACCACTGATCCTGGCCGACGACGTAGCCTGATGTGGCTGACCTGGGCTTTGATCGCTGCAGCAGTACTTTCCAAGGGGCTGATCGGTATCGTTTTTCCTGCTGGTACACTATTTTTTTATCTGCTTGTCAAGCGCGATTGGGGCCGTTTAAGGCAGGTTGAGATGCTATGGGGTGGGTTGCTTTGCTTGGCTATATTGCTGCCCTGGTTTATCGCGGTGAGTGCTGCCAATCCCGAGTTCTTTCATTACTTTTTTATCCGCGAACACTTTACCCGTTTCCTGACGAATGAGGATGCCCGAGTGCATCCATTCTGGTTCTTTATACCGGTAGTTATCGTGGGAATGTTCCCTTGGCTGGGCTTTTTGCCAGCGGCTTTGCGGCGACCATGGCGTCGGCGTCTGGCCCAAGATCGGCAGTTTGATCCGCGCTTGTTCCTGTGGATATGGACGTGGATGATTTTCCTGTTCTTTTCGATTTCACATTCCAAACTACCGTTCTACATTTTACCTATCTTTCCGGCCCTGGCCCTGTTGATCGGTATGGAAATGGAAGGTATGCGGGACAAGGCGGTAGCCATCCGCTTAGGAATATCGGTCGTTTTGCTGGCCATCGTGGTACCGGCCCTGTACTGGATTCGTGAGCCAGAGAAAGTGCAAGTACTGGGTGCGGCTTTCCACAATTTCATTTTCTCCATCTCTGTCGCGCTGGCGATATGGGTACTGCTACTGGCCGTAGCGGTGGTTCTGGCTTGGCGAGGGCGGGTAGGGTGGGCCTTGTTGCTGACTGCCCTGGTCGGGTTGGCACTGCCGCAAGTCTTACTAATCCGTTTCCAGGTGCTGGCACCGGTCTATTCGGCCGAATCCATGGCCGCCAAGATGGCTCCGCTGCTTACTCCGGGTGAGCCGGTTTATGCCGTGCACTGGTTCCGCCGGGGCTTGCCGTTCTATTTGCGGCGCACCATCATTCTGGTGAACGAAGTGCCCTACGATCTGCGTTCAGGCTTACGTTGGGAGCCTCAAAAGGCCATGTCGATGAGGGTGTTCCGGACTCACTGGGAGGCTCAAGCGAGTGGCTTGGCAATCATGACCCCGGCACGATTGCTCCGTCTGCAACATGCTGGCCTGCGTCTCCATATCCTGGCTAGTGGACCGGACTGGGTTGCTGCGGGACATTGAATTCAAGCATCTTGCCTGCCCCCCTGAGGTTCTTGTTGTGGCATGCTGCGCGTGGAGCCACGGGAGCGGCGCATGTCCCAATTCAGTGAATACGATCAGTTCGATGCGCTCGGCTTGGCAGAACAGGTCGCCAAGAGAGAAATTCGCCCTGAAGATTTGCTGGAAACTGCCATTGCGAAGGCGGCAAACGTACAACCTGCCTTTAATGCTCTGGTGCGCTCCCTCCATGAGCATGCCCGCAAGACCCTGGCGGCGGGATTGCCGAATGGTCCCTTTCGAGGCGTACCCTATCTGCTCAAGGATTTGCTGCAACCACTTGCGGGCGCGCGTCTGGGGATGGGCAGCAGGGCCTTGGATGGTTATGTATCCGACCACGATTGTGCCTTGGTCAGCTGTCTCAAACAGGCCGGGGTGGTGATTTTCGGGCAGACCTGCGTACCCGAATTTGGTCTGCTGGCATTTACCGAAGCCGAGGTATCAGGTATTACTCGTAATCCGTGGGATCCGACCCGCACCCCAGGGGGATCCAGCGGCGGCAGTGCCGCTGCCGTGGCGGCCCACATTGTCCCGGCAGCGGGGGCTAATGATGGTGGAGGTTCGATCCGCATTCCAGCGGCCTATTGCGGATTATTCGGACTCAAACCCAGCCGTGGCCGGGCCAGTACCGCACCCGATCGAAGCGAAGTCTGGATGGGCGCATCTTGTGACCATGCCCTCACCCGCAGCGTGCGGGATAGCGCCGCGTTGCTCGATGCCGTGGCCGGTATGATGGCTGGTGACCCGTTTGCAATCCAGCCGTCAGAACAACCCTTTCTGGCGGCACTTGACCAAGCTCCGTTGCGATTACGCATCGGCATGAGCACTCGTGCTCCACTAGGTACGGCAGT
>CAYOLM010000110.1:0-5114 GCA_964404785.1 uncultured Mizugakiibacter sp. | reverse complement strand
GTCTTCGTTCGGGGTGACTAGCTTTTTATGGTAGGCTCTTATATCAATGTACTAATGCGCTAATACATTATGAAATGCCGATCGCTACAACCCGAACTGCCTGATGCCTCAGCTGAAGAGAGCCTGTGTCAGGCACTGCTAGCCATGACGGATGTAAAGGAGATGCAGGCCCTGCTGCGGGATCTATGTACGCCCGCCGAACTGGAAGCCCTGGTGGATCGCTGGCGAGTGGTGCCGTACTTGCTCGAGGGTATGCCGTATCGGGATATCCATGAGCGCACGGCGGTGAGTATTACTACCATCGGGCGGGTGGCTCGGTTCCTGAACCGGGGCAATGGCGGTTACCTGGCGGCGGCGGCGCGGGCAGCACATGGCGCCGATAATCCGGGTGGTAGAAGAATTCTAGCGTCAACCCGGGGGGCGTCGGCATGAGAGAACGTGAGCGCTTACGGATTGCGGTGCAAAAATCCGGGCGTCTGGGCGAACCGTGTCGCACATTGCTGGCCCGCTGCGGCCTGCGTTTCCGCGAGAGCCGTGACAAGTTGTTTTGTTACGGCGAAAGTATGCCCATCGACTTGCTGCTGGTACGTGACGATGATATTCCGGGGTTGATTGACGAAGGCGTTTGCGATCTGGGTTTCGTGGGTCGCAATGTGCTGTTGGAATACCAGTTGAGCAAGCGCTCGAAAAGTGCTGGCTTGCGCGAGATTCAGGGCTTGGGTTTTGGTGGTTGCCGTCTGTCGATTGCCATCCCCCAGGATGAGGAATGGCAAGGACCTGGACAGTTGGCCGGTCAACGTATTGCTACGACGTACCCGAATTTGCTGCGTGACTGGCTGGCTAAAAACAGCGTTGTGGCCACGGCGGTAGCGCTTTCCGGTTCGGTGGAGATCGCCCCGCGGCTCGGTACTGCTGACCTGATCTGCGACCTGGTATCGAGTGGCGCCACCTTACAGGCCAACCAGCTTAAGGAGGCGGTGGTGTTGCTGCAGAGTGAGGCGGTACTGGTGGGTGCCGCAACGCTACCCGCTGACGAATGCGGTGAACTGCTCGAACAATTGCTGCAGCGCCTGGACAGCGTGCGTAACGTGCATGCTTCGCGCCTGGTTATGTTGCAGGCGCCGCGGGTTGCCGCCACGACCATTGCTGGCTTGTTGCCGGGCTGCCCGCAGCCGACCGTGACCAGCATTGACGGCATGGCCGACCAGGTTGCTATGCAGGCGGTGTGCAATGTTGATGTCAGCTGGCAGCATCTGGAAGCACTCAAGCGAGCTGGAGCGCGGTCGCTGCTGGTGTTGCCGGTGGAGATGATGCTGGCATGAAACACCTTGTCTGGAAGACCTTGACCGCAGCAGAACGTATGCAGATATTGCAACGGCCGGTGCGGCAAGGCGACGCTGAGCGCAAACGCGTGGTGGTCGATATCATCGCCAGGGTTCGCCGCCAGGGCGATGTGGCCTTGCGCGAGCTGACCCAGCAACTGGATGGCTGCGAAGTGGAATCCTTACCGGTTTCACCCGCCGAATTCGAAGCTGCCGAGGCCCTGCTGACGGCGGAATTGAAAGCGGCAATCGAGGAGGCCCGACAACGTATCGAGATTTTCCACCGTGCCACCATGAGTTCTTCGATCCGCGTAGAAACAGCCCCTGGAGTGCTCTGTGAACGGCTGCTGCGGCCGATTTCTGCAGTTGGTTTGTACGTGCCGGCCGGTAGTGCGCCGCTACCCTCCACGGCACTGATGTTGGGGGTGCCGGCACAACTGGCCGGCTGCCGTGAGGTGGTGTTGTGCACGCCAGCCAAGCCGGATGGCCGTGTTGATGCAGCGGTGTTGGTGGCGGCGCAGGCCTGCGGAATCAAGCGGGTTTTCAGGCTGGGTGGTGCTCAGGCTATCGCCGCCATGGCTTTCGGTAGCGAGAGTGTGCCTGCTTGCGACAAGTTGTTCGGTCCGGGCAATAGTTGGGTTACTGAAGCCAAGCTGCAGGTCTCAGTAGAACCCGGTGGCCCGGCAATCGACTTGCCGGCCGGGCCGTCGGAATTACTGATCATTGCCGATAAAACGGCTAATCCGGTTTTTGTCGCGGCGGATCTGCTGTCACAGGCTGAGCATGGCGCGGATTCACAGGTGCTGCTGCTAGCCGACTCTCAGGCATTGCTCGCTGCGGTCGAGTTGGAACTGGGCACTCAGCTTGCCACCTTGCCACGCCGGGATATCGCCCGGGAGGCCCTGGCTGAAAGCCGACTGATCCAGGTGGAGGGGCTGGAACAGGCTACAGAAATCAGCAATACCTACGCCCCGGAGCACCTGATTATCAATGTTGCTCAGCCGCGGGCTTTACTGGCGCGGATTGAAACTGCAGGATCGGTATTCCTGGGGCCGTGGGCACCGGAAGCGGTGGGCGACTACTGCAGCGGTACCAACCATGTGCTGCCCACCGATGGCTACGCCCGGGCCTGGAGTGGCCTGTCTGTCGCGAGTTTTCAGAAGCAGATCGTGGTGCAGGAACTCAGCGCCGAGGGTTTGCAAGGGATCGCTGATTGTGCCATCACCCTGGCCAGGGCCGAGGGTCTGGAAGCGCATGCCCAGGCGCTGTCTCGGCGTCTCGCCGCAGTTGGGTGCGCGTATGAATATTGAGGACGTACTAGCACTGGCTCGTGCGGAGGTGCGGGCGTTGACCCCGTATGTGTCGGCTCGCATGGAGGCCGGTAGGGCAGCGCTGATGCTCAATGCCAACGAGTCGCCGTGGCCACCCCGAGAGGATGCGGGGCTGGATCTAAACCGCTATCCCGAGCCGCAACCCGAAGCTTTGCGAATACGCATGGCCGAGCTGTACCGGGTCGCCCCCGAACAGATCTTGCTGGGGCGTGGCAGTGACGAGCTTATTGATCTGCTGGTGCGGGCGTTCTGCAGACCCGACCAGGACGCGGTTGCGATCGCTCCACCGACCTTCAGCATGTATGCGCTGTGTGCGGCCGTACAAGGTGCCCGCTTGGTGACGGCGCACCTATCGGCGGAGTCCTTTACGGTACGGGCCGAGGTGTTACGGGAGGCGTGCCAGGAGGGGGTCAAACTGGTGTTCTTGTGTTCGCCTAATAATCCTACCGGAGGGCGGGTACCTCTTGCGGTGATCGACCATATTGCCACGGCACTGTCTGGTTGTGCCCTGGTCATTGTCGACGAGGCTTATATCGAGTATGCGCAATCCCCGAGTGCGGCCACGCTGCTTTCGCGGCATGCCAATCTTGGTGTGCTGCGGACCTTGTCCAAGGCATGGGCACTGGCTGGGGTACGCATCGGTGCGCTGCTGGCCCATGCCGATATCGTGACCTTGTTGCAACGAATTATGTCGCCATATCCTTTGCCAGCCCCGTGTGTGGCCTTGGCTATGGCCGCAGTGGATGAACCCGGCGAGCAACTGATGTATGAGCGAGTTGGGCGGATTATCGAACAGCGCGAGCAGTTGGCAAGCCGCTTGCGTGCCTGGTCCGGGGTGCAGGAGGTGTTGCCATCGCAGGCGAATTTTCTTTGTGTGCGCTTTACTGAGGCCGAGCGCGTGTATCGCCAACTCGGCGAATGCGGGGTGCTGGTTCGCAATCTGTGCCGCTATCCGGGCCTGGCCGATGCCCTGCGTTTGAGCATTGGCACGGCTGAGGATAATGCGCGCTTGGTCGATGTACTGCGACGCGTGCTGGAGGCCCCATGAAGCGCAAACTATTGTTTGTCGATCGCGACGGTTGTCTGATCGAGGAGCCTGCCGACGAGCAGATCGACCGCTACGAGAAACTGGCGCTGTTGCCGGAGGTGATTCCGGCATTAAGGCATTGCGTTGCGGCTGGCTTCGAACTGGTCATGGTGACCAACCAGGATGGCCTGGGCACAGAGTCTTTTCCCCAAGCCGACTTTGCTGGGCCACATGATTTGTTGTTGCGGATTTTGGAATCGCAGGGGGTGCACTTTAGTGAAGTGCTCATCGATACCAGTTTTCCATCCGAAGGCCAGGATACCCGCAAGCCCGGTACCGGCCTGGTGCGTACCTACCTGGCTGATGACAGTTGGAGCCGGCTGGCTTCGGCGATGGTCGGTGACCGGGACACCGACCTGCAGTTCGCTACCAATATTGGGGTGCATGGTTTTCGCGTCGGTGGCGTGGATGGCCTGACCTGGATGGAGATTGCCCATCGTCTTTGCGATAGCCCACGAATAGCTGAAGTCCAGCGCCGGACCCGTGAGACCCACATTGACGTACGGGTCGATCTCGACAGCACAGCCATTGCTCAGGTCAATACCGGGATCGGTTTTTTCGACCATATGCTGGAACAGCTTGGTAAGCATGGCGGGTTTGCACTGCACCTGGAGTGCCGAGGTGATCTGCATGTTGATGAACACCACACGGTCGAGGATTGTGGTTTGGCCTTGGGCCAGGTTTTGCGTGAGGCGCTGGGTGATAAGCGCGGCATTCGGCGTTACGGTTTCGTGTTGCCCATGGATGAAGCTCAGGCCAGTGCCGTGCTGGATCTGTCGGGGCGGGCATATTTTGTTCTGGAGGGGGTATTTCCGCGTGAGCAGGTCGGTGGGCTGCATGTGGAAATGGTGGCGCATTTCTTCCGTTCTTTCAGTGAGGCGCTGGCTGCGAACCTGCATCTGGCAGTACGCGGCGACAACGCCCACCACATGATCGAGGCTTGCTTCAAGGTGGTGGCTCGCGCTCTACGCCAGGCTTTGCGCCGTGAGGGGGATGCCCTGCCCAGCACCAAGGAAGTGTTGTGATGGCTGCGGTAGTGCTGGTCGATGCCGGAGGCAGCAACATCGGCTCGCTGTGTTATGCGCTGGAACGGCTGGGCGTAACGGCGCGGATGAGTGATGATCCCGAGCTGATTCGCGCCGCCAGCTATGTCATCCTTCCCGGGGTGGGCGCTGCCAGCCCCGGTATGGCCCGGCTGCGAGCCAAGGGTCTCGATGGGGTACTGCGTTCGCTTACCCAGCCGGTTCTGGGGGTATGCCTGGGCATGCAGCTGCTGTTCGACCGATCTGAAGAAGGCCAGGTCGAATGCCTGGGACAGTTGCCCGGAGCCGTACGAAAACTCTGCGGCGGCGATGGCTTGCGTATCCCCCACAT
>CAYOLM010000109.1:0-5166 GCA_964404785.1 uncultured Mizugakiibacter sp. | reverse complement strand
TTAGGGTAGGTGAGGAGTACGCGAGAACACAACGCGGCAGTCAGACCGCACCAAAAGTTTGCAAAAAGGCCACGAATCAGCCGTAGAAATCAGGTGTATTCAGAGCCTCCTGAGCTGACGTGCTGCTCGCTGCTCGGGCGGGCTGCAACCACGGCGGTGGGTTGGATCGATGATGTTTCTGCTTCAGTACCGCTGGCGATTCGATGAGCCGGTAAGCACTGCTTGGTGAGGCTGGGATCGACAGGGGAGGTGACGAAGAACCCGCTCTGAGCGTTTTTTGCTGGTTTGCCTTGATCGCAACAATGTCAGGCTTTTCCCACGAGCCGGTAATTCGGTAGGTGGCGGCACTGGCCTTGGAGAGCCCTTTGCCGAATAACCCTTGAAATACCAAGCCAGCGGCTGCGCCTACCGGCCCACCCGCCACAGCGCCCAGCAAAGGGAGGGTTGTACCCAGTTTGGGAAGAACGACGACGATCTGATCATAATCACGGGCACGCAGGCCAGTACGGCCCTGAACACGGATATTTGCCGACGGGCCACGAATTTCGAGGTTTTGGGTATAGGCGTTGCCATCCTTAAGTACAAAGCGACCATGAATGGAATCGAAACTGAAGCCTTTACTGAATACGTCACCAAAATCCAGCAACAAGCGGCGAGGTAGTTCAGCAATCGAAAATAATCCCAGCAAGCGACCGGCTCCTGGACGCACTTCCAGAATACGACCATGGTCCGAAACCACCTGGATGTTGCCATTCATCCGATCGAGCGCAAAGGTGGTGGGCGCGCCACTCCAGGTTCCATTGATATGAGCGGTAGTCTTGCCACCCGCAACGAGATTTGGATAACCCAGGGCCTGCAGCATGCGACCCAGATCCCCGGCGCTAAAGTTGATGGTCATCTGCGTACGGGTATGCCCTTCCGATCCTGTCCAGGTGCCACGGGCTCGCATATGGATATTCGGAGAGTCCGTGTCCAGCCTGACAATCCGCATGCCGGTAGCAATGGGTGTGCTTTCAAAGATAGCCTTACCAAAATGGGCATTACCCAGACGAAAATCCCTGACGGTTGCCTGCATCGCAGGAAGTGCCCCCGGGGAAATGCCCGTCATGGGAATCGGTGCTGAGGTTCCACTCTTGCGCTTGCCGGATTCAGATGGCCACCACAGCTTTTGTAAGCTGGCTCGCACGACGGGCTGCTTTGCACCCAGGGGAATCTGTACCGACCCCTGCAAGGTCGGACAGGAGGCACCGAGATTGAGTGCTGTGGGGGTGGTTTGCAAGGTCAGGGTAAAATCTTTGAAAGGACGGCCATAGAGCAATGCACTGTCCGTATGGATGTGCCCATTCACTGGCAGGCGAGTAGCCGCACCCTGTGGAGAAGCCAGCGCTTTCACAAACCAACCCGTCAGATCCAGACGAGTCATGTTTCCTGCCAGCAACAGCCCAGCCTTAGGAAGTGGGGGCAGGCTGGCATCGCCGAACACCAGACTGGCGGCCAGTGGCGCGGTACTGGTTGCCGGAATCCGTACACGTGCGCGTAAAAAATGCTTGCCCAGGCTGCCTTGCAATACACTGCCTATGTAGGGAAGCGCAATTTCAAGATGCAACGGCATGACAAGCGGTGCCGGCTTATCCAACGGAACTGGCAAATCAATACCGACACCAGCAAGATCAGAATCAATACGCAATATTGTGGTTACCGGACCCCTACCCCGCGGATTTGTAACCCGCAGACCAATCTGAAAAGCGGCATGTCCCTTGAGAACCTGCTTGATAGGCTGTAACACAGGTATCCCTTGAACCAGACTGGATGCGCTGAAACGTCCGGATAGTGTGGCCAGCAGTTGTGAACTGGGGTCTCCCGTATCACTACCCACCGACATAACAAGATGCCCAGGTTGACCCCTGAAGCGAGTTTGCAAACCCGCCGCAGAAAATCCATTTCTATCAAAAGAGATGGCGCCATTGATGGATGACAACAGTAAATTCCATTGCGGTGCACTCAGGCTGACCTGCTGCAATTGTGCCTGTCCCTGCAAACGAAAATCCTCGATAGCATGCAACGGGAACACCAGAGTGAATCCCCAGGCGGCCTTACCCGCCACCTTCAGTTCTTTTAATACGGAATGGTGGGGGATGCCGATCGGGGTTTGCCGGATGAAATGGTAAAGCTTGCTGACATCTCCCTGGCCGTCAGCTGAGATAGCCGCTATACCCTGCCCTAGATCATCAATACGAGCTGTGGCATGGCTCAATGAGTTACCCCCTACGCTACCCGCATTGACCAGTACGGTCAGGCCGGCGCCAGAGAACTCAAGATTCCCAGCCATGGCTTCGGCCTGTGGCCAGTGGGGGTCGAAATTGACGATGGTATCGGTAAAATTGGCGGTCGCGTCGAAGCGACCACGAAACTGTTTGAACGGCCAATCCTGCAATGGCCCCCGTAAGGCCAAACGGCCTTTCTGCAGGGTTCCGGCAACCAGGGCCCGATCCAGCCAGGACACCGCTGCCGGGGGCATCACATTGATCGGCCAGAACAACTTGGCGGCAGCAACCTTACCGCGATTAAGTACCGCGTACAGATCAACGACAGGCCGTGCCTCATCAGGTAACAGAGAAATGCGACCCTCAGCTCGTCCCGCAAATCCGGGTGCATCAAAATTCAGGGATTGGATACCGATAGTCCAACCGCCTGCTGCGGGCCAAGCCACCAAGCGTGCTGTCAGGGCATCAAAATCAAGGGGAGTACGGAAAATATAGGGGTCACGGAAACTGAGCTTCTGAGTAGGGAGGTGCAGAGCGATGGCCTGCTCATCGCCCAACAAATCCGCTTGCAAATGATCTACACCCGGTAATTTTCCCACGGCTGCCCAACCCAGCCCCTGTAATTGAGCATCAATTTGATAAGCGCCCCGGCCATACCAAGCGAACGTGCCACCAACTCGACCATGTGGAGCAGCCCGCTCAACCCAGGATGACAGGGCCGGTGAGACTTCAGGCAGCAGACCTGCCAGGGTCAGAAGAGGTTGAATCTCCAGTGCCTGCATCCGCGCTCGGGCCTGCAACCGTAGTCCCTGGCGACGCCATAAAACCTGTAGGCCAGCTTGCGCCTGGCCCGCCTCCGGAATCGGCTCATAGCGCAAGCGCCATACGTCCTTGGCACGTTGTAACCAAATATCGGCATCTAGGGTAGAAATGGCTGCACGCCGACCACCCGCGCCAGTCAGGGCCAGATCGTGCAACTGAATACGGCTGGACAGCTTCCAGGTATGGGCTGCATTCCACTCGTACCAGAGTTGCAGATCACCATGACCCTTCTCGATGGCCGTGTGGTAAAGCGTGAATCCTTGTAATAATGGCGCAAGCTTGAGATTGCGCCCCGACAGATAAAGTTTACCTTGACGTAAATTTCTGCTGAACGATCCAGTAAGCTGCAATAAGCCTGCAACTCCCTGGCGACGGATCAGAGCAGCAAACTGGGTGCGTACACCAGCCGTCCTGACCAGGATCTCTTCGGCATGGAAGAAAGACTTCGCTGCAGATTTCCATGGTCGCAGTGATACGGTCAGATTCCGCAAGCGAAGGTCTACCGGCAAGGAGTACACATCCGTCCCGCCGTCTGCATTGCCATTGTTCAAACCGAGAATCTGCCAGCGCCCATCAGAGTTCTGGATCAGGTCCAGCTGCAATCCGCTAGCACTCAACTCGATCCAGTGATGCCCTGGCCACAGCAGTAAACCGAAATTAAACCGCAACCTAGCCTGTTGCAGATATAAAAGCGTTCCACCGTGGGCATTTTCGATGCGCAAGTTGCGCAACTTCAATTCCGGCCCGCTGGCATGCCAGGTACCCTGAATATCCTGAAACTGTACCGGGTGACCCAAGCGCCGCGAAAGCATCGATGCCACTTGTCGCGGATAGTCCGCAGCATACGGCAACAGCAACTGACCCAAACCCACGGCGGCGGCAAGACCGATCAGTAACGTCGCCAATATGCCCCCCAAGGCAAACCGGATGCGCCGTGCCAACCGCCCCGGAAAGGCCCGTGAAGTCACCGTGATGTACTTCGGTCAGAGCAGTACCACATCAAACTGTTCCTGCGAATATTGTTCTTCCGCCTGAAAACGAATGTTCTTGTCAATAAATTGCTCAAGTTCAGCAATGGCTGTCGATTCTTCCTCAAGCATCCGTTGCACCACCTTGGGTGCGGCCAGCACCAGCAATTTTTCAGCTTCGAATTGTCGAACTGCACGAGTAATCTCACGAAAAATCTCATAGTTCACCGTCTCAGCGGTCTTCAACATGCCGCGCCCATTGCACGTTGGACAGGGTTCGCACAATTGCCGGGCCAAACTATCCGTGGTGCGCTTGCGGGTCATCTCGACCAAGCCCAGTGGACCGATCTCGTATACCGTCGTTTTAGCGTGATCATTGGCCAGCGTTTTTTGTAACATCCGCAACACCTGGCGGCGGTGCTCAAGATCGGCCATATCGATAAAATCAATGATAATGATCCCGCCAAGATTACGCAGGCGAAGTTGTCTCGCTGCTGACTGAGCGGCTTCCAGATTGGTGCGATACGCGGTTTCCTCAAGATTACGGGCACCGAGAAAACCACCGGTATTGACGTCAATGGTGGTCATGGCCTCAGTCTGGTCAATGACCAGATAGCCTCCAGATTTCAGTGCTACATCCTTATTCAGGGCACGCTGAATCTCGTCCTCAACACCATATAAATCAAAAATGGGTCTTTCTCCCGGATAGTGCTCGATCCGTTCCACCAGTTCCGGCATAAACTTGTGCACGAAGGTCTGAACCTTGTCGAAGCCTACGTGGGAGTCCACCCGAACTTTTTCGATGCCATTGTGCAGTAGATCGCGCAACGCCCGCAGCGGCAAGGAAAGTTCTTCGTAAACCCGCTGACCAACCTCCGCCTGAGTGATATTTTCCTGGACTACCCGCCAGACCTTGCTGAGATAAGTCACATCAAAACCCAGCGCCTGGGTTCCCTGTCCCTCGGCATTGGTGCGTACGATGTAACCCAGACCACTCTCGCCAGCCAGTGTCAGGACCTCCTGCCGAAGGCGATCACGTTCTTCTTCATCCTCAATTCGTGCCGAGATACCCAGGTTATGGCTATAGGGCAACAGAACCAGATAACGGGAAG
>CAYOLM010000108.1:3564-5198 GCA_964404785.1 uncultured Mizugakiibacter sp. | reverse complement strand
GGGTGACGCGGATCGTACAGGTTGGCCAGTTCGCCATTGTTGCGATCCGCAGCCAGCACATATTGAGCCAGATCATTAGTACCCACGGCGAGGAAATCGACTTCTTTCAACAAACCGCGAATTCCAAAGGCCGCTGCCGGTACTTCGATCATGGCGCCGATGGGCGGCAGTTGATCGGCTACCACGATACCTTCTTTGCGCAGCTCTTCCAGGCAAGTCTGGGCCAGAGTACGGACGGCACGCATCTCTTGGGCCAGGCTGACCATGGGGATCAGAATACGCAGAGATCCCAGGGCGGCAACGCGGAGGATGGCGCGAAGCTGGGTACGAAAAATATCGGGACGCCGCAGTGACATACGGACTCCCCGCATACCCAGAGCCGGATTCGGTTCACTGCGACCCTCGAGGCCGGTTCCCGCCGTCTTGTCCGCACCCAGATCGAGGGTCCGTATTGTGACGGGCTTACCACAAAGGCCGAATACCAACTCTCGCAGGTTGGTGTACTGCTCTTCCTCGGTAGGCAGGTTGGGGCGGCTCAGGTAAAGAAGCTCGGTACGGTACAAGCCGATACCCGCCGCACCGTGCTGCTGAGCTTCTTCAATCTCGTGAGGTAACTCGGCGTTGGCATACAGGAACAGTTCGACGCCGTCATGTGAAAAGCACGGGCCATGAGCAATGGAGGTCTGGCGTACACGTTGTGATCGTTGCCGGTGCCAGATTCGGTAGCGGGCAAGATCTTGGGCAGTGGGGTGGAGGATGGCATCCCCCGATTCGCTATCAAGCAGAACCAGGTCGCCATCACGCATGCAATCGAGCGCATTATGTACGCCGATCAACATGGGCAGGTGCAGACTGCGGGCCAGGATGGCGGCATGTGAGTAGCGGCTACCGAGGCCGGCAATAATTCCCTGCAGCCCTCTTCTCGCCAGGGCCGCAATGTCGGCAGGGGATGGGTTCTCGGCCACCAGTAGTTCGCCGACACGAGCCGCCAGGCGACGTTCCTCATCGCTGGCGCCTCCGGGTTCGAGGGCCGCCAGGACCCGGGCGATCACGTGATCAATATCTTCGCGCCGACTGCGCAGGTAGGGATCGTCCATGGTCTCGAAGACGGCAGCCAGCCGATCTCGCTGCGCCAGCAGCGCATTCTCGGCCCGATAGCGCCCTTTGCGGATCATGTCGTAGAGTCCGGCAAGCAGTTCCGGATCTTCGAGTAGCAGGGCATGGGTATCGAGGAACGGGTCGGCCTCTTGGGCAAGCACTCCCCGGAGTTGCGAGCGCAAGGCCTGGAGCTCGGCACGAGCCTTGGCTATGGCTATATCAAGCCGCTCGATCTCTGTGGCGGCGGCGCCAGCTTCTAGGGGTCGGTCATCCAGATGAAAACGTCGCGGCTCCACCATACGTACCCGGCCCAGTGCCATGCCGGGGGCGACGTTGTGGCCATGCAGCGTTTCTCTCATTGCCTTCTTTTCCCTTATAGCTTAGGAGTCGATCGGACTTGGGAAGAATCTACTACGATCCTCCAAGCCCGATAGGCTCCTTGGGGCTTATTCGGTCTCGTCGAACTTGTTTTGGAACAGATCGATCACTGCTGCCAAGGCGGCCTCGGCTTGCTGTCCTTCAGTGCGCACCGTCAG
>CAYOLM010000108.1:0-3464 GCA_964404785.1 uncultured Mizugakiibacter sp. | reverse complement strand
TCAACCCGTACCCCGTCACGACCACCGCGGGCGGCGATTTCCGCCAGTTCCGATAAGGGCTGATCAGCGTAGTTGAGGACTTTCAGCAACATCGGTAGGTTTAGTCCGGATACGCAGCGGGTATTCAGACCCGACTTATGCAGGCGCAATGCCACGTTACAGGGAGTCGCTCCAAACAGGTCGGTAAGAACCAGAACCCCACCATCTTGTTCAAGTTGTCGACCAAGATTGGCCGTATCAAGCAAGGCTATTTCAGGATCGCTGTCGGCGCCAATCTCAAAGGATTCGACATGCAGCGGCAATTGGGTCAGTACGTGCCGAGCCGCCTCAATCAAAGCCGTACCGATCTTTTCATGGGTTACCAGAAGTACGCCGACACTCATGACTCATTCCAGCTCGCGGTGAAAACAGAGAACTTGTGGGTACAACGGTCGGAAGTGTTCAGCAAGTCTCTCGGCCAGATAGACCGAACGGTGGCGCCCGCCCGTGCAACCGATGCCGACGGTGACATAGCTACGATCTTCGCGGGTAAAGTGTGGCAGCCAGTTCTCCAGCAGGGTACGTAAATCATCAAGGTAGCGTCCCGCCAGGGGTTGGGATTGTAAATAGCTACGTACGGCCTGGTCTTTGCCGGATAGAGGGCGTAGAGCTGGATCCCAGTGTGGGTTAGGTAGGCAGCGAGCGTCAAAGATGAAGTCGGCATCTGCTGGCAGGCCCCTACGAAAAGCGAATGATTCGAACATCAGCGTCAATCCTTCGCTACGGATGCCATATTCGGTGGCAATCCATCCGCGTAACTGGTGCACGTTCATCTCGCTAGTATCCAGTCGGCGATCGGCGATATTGCTGAGCGGTTTGAGCAAGGTACGTTCGTGGGCGATGGCCCCGGATAGGGACAGGCCAAGAATGGACAATGGATGGCGCCGTCGGGTATCCGAATAGCGTTTCAGTAGTACCTCGTCACGGGCATCAAGAAAAATCAGTTCAGCCGGGGTGCCGGCACTGGCCAGGGCAGCCAGTACCCCGGGGATGCGTTCCAGTTCGCCGCCCCGATTACGGATGTCCACACCCAGGGCGATACGTCGTGGCCCTTGTGGATCCACGGTGAGGGTCTGAACCAGTGCTGACATCAGTTCTGCAGGTAGGTTGTCCACGCAGTAATAGCCAAGATCCTCAAAGGTTCGCAGGGCAATCGTTTTGCCGCCACCAGACAGGCCCGACAACACGACCAGGTGAGTGGATTCGGTACCTTTCATTGCATCACCATGGGGGTAGTTTCTGTAGTTGATGAGCTTGTCGATCCATGAATACTTGAGCCGGGTCAATGCCCTTACTCTTCAGTATATGGCTGCGCACGGCCGCCTCAGCCAGTACGGCAAGATTGCGCCCTGGGGCGACCGGGATGGTGATGACGGGTATGGTGATATCCAGGACATCGCGATGCCCGGTGATGCCGGTCAAGCGCAGCAGGCCATCCTTGTCAGAGATCGCCTCCAGCGGTTTCAAATCGAGTATCAGGTGCAAGTATTTGGAATCCTTGACCGCCGTATGATCAAACATTTCACGAATATTGAGTACCCCCAGGCCACGCACTTCAAGCAGATCGCGTAACAACTCGGGACAGGTGCCGTCGACGATATCTGGTGCTACCAGGGTAAATTCGGGGGCATCGTCGGCAACCAGCCGGTGACCACGGTTTACCAGGTCCAAAGCCAGCTCGCTTTTGCCGGTGGCGGGGGCTCCGGTTACCAGCACGCCAATCGAGAACACCTCGAGAAACACCCCATGAATGGTGACCCGGCGGGCCAGGGTGCGAGTCAGGTAATACTGCAACCAGGTGAGAACTTCATGCCCACGACGGGCGCTGACCCACAGTGCTGAAGAGGTTTCCTCAGCGGCCTCCAACAGATCACCCGGTACGTTCTGGTTGTGGCTCACGATGATGGCAAATGGATCGTGACTGAGGATTTTTTGGATAGTTTCCCAACGCTGTCTGGCTTCCAGGCCGTCCAGGTAGGCCAGTTCTTCAGAGCCGATGATTTGAATACGGTTAGGGTAGATCGTATTGAGATAGCCGACCAGGGAGGGACGGCGTGATTGGCTTCTTGATGCATCCAATATGCGGGACTCGCCCGCGATACCGGCTGGCCAGCGCAGGGCCAGTCGATCCTGGGTGGTTTCAAAAAGCTGGCGGGCGGTAATGCGGTCCATCCTGATTCCAGAAAATCCTGATACCACCGCATTGTGCCAGTAGTTGCCACCTGGGTGAGCAATTACGAAGCTAAGACGAGCCAAAAAATGCGCCCGCCGTTATTGAGACGGACGCAATTTTTACTGTCTGAAGACCCTTATAGCCGGGTTTTTAGCCGGTGCGGACTTCGCGGGCTTGCTCGCGGTGATGGTCGGTAAGCCGCTCTTTGTGTTTGCGCAGTTGGGCAACGAGCTTGTCAAGCAGCAGGTCGATCGATGTGTACATATCACTGTCGGTGGCCTCGGCATGCAGGGTTTTGCCGGCAACAGTCAGGTTGGCATCGGCCTTGTGGATGAATTTTTCAACCGAAAGTACCACGCTCAATGACGGGTCGCCGTCGAAGTACTTGTCCAGCTTTATCAGGCGCGAATTGACGTGATCGCGCAAGGCCTGGGTGACTTCCATCTGATGACCGCTGATCTGGATTTGCATGAGTTTTTCTCCTGCATGTCGTGAGGGTAGGGATGCGATTCCTGGTGGATTCGCGGGCAGAGCCGACGGTGTTGACGGATGCCTTATAAATATGTGGACACCTCCTTGAGCTTCAATATGCTCGTTGTCGTTCATTTGAACAAAGAATGCGTAGAGCCTCCCGATACTTGGCAACGGTGCGACGCGCGACGCGAATCCCCAGCCGACCCAGTTCTTTGGCGAGGGCCTGATCTGAAAGTGGCCGGTGCGGGTCTTCCTCGGATATCAGTTTACGAATCAGGGCCTGCACGGCGGTGGCCGAGGCGGACCCACCATCTTCGGTCGATACCCCGCTGGAGAAAAAGTATTTGAATTCAAAAGTTCCACGAGGGGTATGCAGGTACTTACGGGTAGTGACCCGAGATATGGTCGATTCGTGCATATCGAGTTCTTCCGCAATCTCACGAAGTACCAGCGGGCGCATGGCTTCGGGGCCGAAATCCAGAAAGGCACTCTGTTGACGGACAATAGTTTCGGCCACCCGTTGCAGGGTGTTGGCACGGGCATCCAGGCTTTTCAGCAGCCATCGGGCCTCTTGCAACTGGCCTTTCAGATAACTCGCATCATCGCGACTGGCCTTGGAGATCAGTGAGCAGTAATGCTGGTTAAGGCCGACTTTGGGGCGATTGGAAGATGACAAACGCACCTGCCAGCGGCCTTTGATACGACGCACATAAGCATCCGGCTGTACGTACTCAGTGGGGGCGGCGGCCAGACTCTCGCCAGGTTTCGGATCCAGAGT
>CAYOLM010000107.1:0-5211 GCA_964404785.1 uncultured Mizugakiibacter sp. | reverse complement strand
ACGGACCTTGTACCGCATCCTGGAAATCGATGATCCCGGGACTGCGCTGCTCGGTAATCAGCAGGTTACGACTGTGAAAATCGCGATGCACGAAGACCTGCGGTTGGGCGAGCGCCGCTTGGGTCAGGTGACGGAAGGCCTGTTCAAGAATGTCCCAGTCTTCGCAAGCGGGCTCGAAACCCAGATGCCGCTGCAGAAACCAGCGTGGCATCAGCTCCATTTCCTCGATCAGGCGGTTGCCGTTGTAAGCCGGCAGACCATCGTAACGGCTGTGCAGCTGCATGCTCAGCAGAGCCTCCATGGCCTCGCCATACAAGTCATCGACGTGACTTTCATCGAGGGCGGCAAGGTAGGTGCGATGGCCCAGATCCTCCATGATGACAAATCCCTGCTTGACGTTACTGGCATAAACACGGGGAACATGTAGGCCCGCATCTGCAAGCCTTCGCTGTACATCCAGCCACGGGCGGATGTTTTCCCGGTCAGGTGGGGCATCCATTACCACCACACTGCGGCCATCGGCACGCTGACCACGCCAATAACTGCGGAAACTGGCATCGCTGGATGCCGGAACAAGTTCCAGTGTCGGCTGCTGCAGTTGTTCGCGTACCCAGGCCAGGCGCAGGCGGGCACGATCGGTGGGTTTGTCCATGAGCAGTGTGCAGTGGGAAAGACGAGAGCATACGGCCTGGCGCAGGATCTGGCATCCCGGCTGAGACCCGAAGATGACTGGAGACGCGGCCCCATAGCCCCTACACTTGGGTTTTTCCACAGGTGATGGCTGGCATGGCCGTGATTCAAGGCGATTTTTCCACCCCGACGGGCCGCTTCGCATTGCTGGCAACCCGCTTCAATGCGTTCATCGTTGAACATCTGCTGCAGGGCGCACGCGATGCGCTGTTACGCCATGGTGTGGCTGAGGATGCCATCGACGTCATTTATGTGCCCGGAGCCTGGGAATTGCCTCAGGTTACGGCGCGATTGCTGGCCGCTGATCAGTACGTGGCGATCATTGCGCTGGGTTGTGTGATCCGCGGGGCGACTCCACATTTTGATTATGTAGCCGGCGAGACCGCCAAGGGTTTGTCCAACCAGGCTCAGCTTAGCGGGGTACCGGTGGCTTTCGGAGTGCTGACCACCGATACGATCGAGCAGGCTATCGAACGGGCTGGAACCAAGGCCGGCAACAAGGGCACCGATGCCGCTATGGCTGCTTTGGAGATGGCCAACCTTTACACCCGTCTATGAGCAAGAGCAGTCACTACGCCCCGTCGACCGGGGTCGATGCCGGGGCCCGTTCCCGGGCCCGGCGGCGTGCCGTCCAGGCTTTGTACGCCTGGCAGCTGGCGGGCACCCCGATGACCGAAGTCATTGCCCAATTCCGGCGGGAGCAGGATATGGAGGTCGCCGACCTCGCCTACTTCGAGGATATTCTGCGTGGGGTTGAGCGACTCAAAAGTGAGTTGGATGAACTGCTGGCGCCGTGCCTGGATCGCGATGTTGAGCAAATCGACCCGGTGGAACGCGCCGCTTTGCGGATGGCCACCTACGAGTTGAAATGTCGCTCCGACGTACCCTATCGGGTGGTCATCAACGAAGCCATCGAAGTGAGCAAGCGGTTTGGGGCGGAGCATGGGCACACCTATGTCAACGGAGTCCTTGACCGCTTGGCAACGGGTTTGCGTGGTTCCGAATACCTGTCCGAACGTCGCTGAGCCCGACCGTCATGGCCGAGTTTGATCTGCTTGCACTGATCCATGAGCTGGGAGGAAATGATCGTTCCGACGTGCTCCTGGGTATCGGTGATGATGCGGCGGTATTGCGGGTTGCGGAGGGCATGGATCTGGTTACCTGCGTTGACACCTTGGTGGCAGGCGTGCATTTTTTACCCGCTACCCCGGCATGGGACCTGGGTTGGAAATCCTTGGCGGTCAATCTTTCAGATCTTGCCGCCATGGGCGCCTGCCCAAGCTGGGCACAGCTGGCCCTGACGTTGCCGAACTCGGAACCGGCCTTCGTCCGGGACTTCATGCAGGGGTTCATGGCGCTGGCACAGCGCGAGGGAGTAGCTTTGGTGGGGGGCGATACGACCTGTGGAGGTCTGGCCATCAGCGTTACGGCTTACGGTTTGATCCCACCGGGCCAGGCCTTGCGGCGCGATGGCGCACAGCCTGGCGATTACATATTGGTGTGCGGAGCACTTGGTGAGGCGGCAGGGGGGCTCGCCTGTCTGCAGGCAGTCGGCGACGATACTGAATTGTGTGACCGGCCCTTGGCATTACGGCGAGAGCGGCTGGTGCAGCGCTTGCAGCGACCCGAGCCGATGCTTGCCGCAGGCCAGCTATTACGCGGCAGAGCTAGTGCCTGCATCGATATTTCGGATGGCTTGCTCAGCGACCTTGGCCATCTGTGCACGGCCAGTGGGGTGGGGGCAGAACTGGGGCTGGATGCATTGCCCCGCTCTGAGGATTTGTGTGCCTTGTTCGATGCTGCAGAGGTAGTTGATCTGGTTCTTGCCGGAGGAGATGACTATGCCTTGTGCTGCACGGTACCCGAGCCTTTTGTGACTGCGCTCCGGGATGACCTGCTGGGATTGGAGATTGAGGTTCATTCGATCGGTCGAGTGGTGGCTGGCCATGGGGTCAATGTCCTGGATAGTCGTGGCCATGCCTTCCTGCCTCGCCGGCGCGGATATGAGCATTTCAGAGCATGAGTGGCCCACTTACCTCGGCACAACGAACTGCATTGCTGGGCCATATTGATGGCTGGATCGCCCTGGGTTTTGGCAGCGGCCTGGTACCTGTAGCGCCCGGTACTTTCGGCTCGCTAGCGGCTCTGTTGCCCTGGCTGGTCTTGCGGCAGTTGTCCTGGTCGGTCTACGGTTTCACCGTACTGGTGGCTTTCGCACTGGGCACCTGGGCCTGTTCGCGTGCGGCGCGGCGGGTCGGTTTGCATGATCCGGGGGCGTTTGTATGGGATGAGTTCGTCGGTTTATGGATCGCCCTGTGGCCGGTGTGGGTGGCTCCGTGGTGGATGGTCGTGGTTGCTTGGGTCTTGTTCCGAGGCTTCGATGTGTTCAAACCCTGGCCCATACGCTGGGCAGACCGGAATATTTCCGGCGGCTTCGGCATCATGTTTGACGATGTCCTGGCCGGGTTCGCGACCGCCATAGTCTTATTGCTGCTGAACCGGTTTATCGGAACCTGAGGTAATCATCCGCCTCAGTCGGTCGAATCTTGTATCAGGGTAGCATTGCGGGTTTTGGCACCGTTGCGGGCCGTTGAAGGAAGTCGCCCCATATGCACAGAACGTCCGCTGAGTTTGCGGTAGGTAAGTTCGACCAGCAAGGCGAGGAGGATCATGCCACCGAGAATGAGCAGTTGCCAGCGGGTCTGGGGGTTGCTTAGAACCTGTATGCAGAGAGCCGCGAAAGCAAGTACGCAGGCGATCAGTCCGGTAGCCGCCAAACTCCGCTTAGCTCCGGTCTCCCGGGCCAGTTTGAGGTTGGCAAGATTGACCGCCGCAAATACCAACAGAAAACCGGCACTGCCGATGGTGGCGATGGCCGCGAGTGGAATCAGGTTGACAATCAACAGAGCTAAGACCACGAAAGCGATCATTCCCTCTAGGGGTTGATTGCGGATGTTTTTCTCGAAAGACTCAGGCAGCTCGCCGTATTTGGCGATCAGATATGTCAGCCGCCCCGAGCCGTACAGCGTAGCGTTAATAGCCGAGGCCGTGGCGGTGAGTGCGGCAATGACGATGGCGATACGGCCGATGGAGCCGGCCATGAACCGGGCCGAGATGGACAGCACCGAGTCACGGTGCAGGGCAATGTCGGCGAAACTCGCATGCAGCAGAACCACGCTGACGATGGCGACATAGAACAGCAACACAATAATCGTGCCGCCAAGATAGGCGATACGTAAGGAGTGTTGCGGGTTGCTGGCCTGCGGTGCCGCGTTGGCGATGAGTTCAAAGCCTTCATAGTTGAGAAAGATCACCATGGCTCCGGCGAACAGCGGCAGTGGGGCCACCCATTGTTGCGGGGCCAGTCGGGTCCAGTCGCCAGGAAGCAGAAAGCCGACGCCGACGAAAGCCGCAAGCAGCAGCATCTTGATCACATTGAAGCTGTTTTCACTACGAATCACGAGGTGGGGGCCAAGCAGGTTCAGGACCCCAAGCAGAATCAAAACTCCGCTGGCCAGCCCATACAAGGCGATGTGGCCGCCACCGGTCAGCTCAGCGCCATAGCTGCCGAAAGCATAGGCGTAGATGGCCAACAAAATGATGTAACTCAGGCACAGTAAGATGCTCAGTGCCCCGGTCAACACTCCGGGTCCAAAGGCCCGGTTAAGAAACTCCACTGTGCCGCCGACGCTGGGGTAGCGCAGGCTGAGCTTGAGGTAAGAGTAGGCCGTAAGCAGGGCGACGAGACCGGCGATGGCAAAGGCAATCGGTGCGGCGCCATGAGTCAGCTCGATGGTCAGGCCGGTGACGGCAAAAATGCCGCCCCCGACCATGCCACCGATACCGATGGAAAGCAGGGCCCCGGTACCCAAGGTGGCTTTGGGGCACACCGCTTCAGCCATGGTGGAAGTGCCCGTCACTTTGTTTAGGCTGGCAAGGCGGTGAGGTTTCGAGTTCCTCGATGACCTTGCTGAGATCGGCCAGCAGCAGTTCAGACATATCGCGGGAAAAACCTTCGCGAACGACGATACGCAGCACTGCAATGTGCTCAGCCTCGGCGGGCATGGTGTAGGCCGGCACCTGCCAGCCGCGTACTCGCAGGCGTTCGGAAACGTCGTATACCGAGTAGCGCGAGGTATCCTTGAGCCGGAAGGCAAACACCGGAATCGTGCTGCCATCGCTGAGTAGTTCAAAGGGGCCGAGTTTGACGATGGCCGTGGCGAGTTCCGTAGCAATATCCCGCAAAGTTTGCATGATGCGGGTGTAACCGGCGCGGCCCAGACGCAGAAAATTGTAGTACTGGCCCACGATCTGGTTACCAGGGCGAGAGAAATTGAGAGTGAAGGTGGGCATGTCGCCGCCCAGGTAATTGACATGAAACACCAGGTCTTCGGGCAGGTGCTGTCGATCGCGCCAGACGGCCCAGCCGACGCCGGGATAGACCAAGCCGTACTTGTGACCGGAGGCATTGATGGACACGACGTTGGGCAGGCGAAAATCCCAGCGTAGATCCGGGTGGAT
>CAYOLM010000106.1:0-5272 GCA_964404785.1 uncultured Mizugakiibacter sp. | reverse complement strand
GGAATCCACCCGGCCCGGAATGTGTTGGAGGTTATTGCGGACTGCGTTTGAGGCCCGCTCGGACGCTACCGTCAACACGTGGATCCCGGGTCGACGCCCGGGATGACGGAATTATTACCTAGCGGCACGGTTCTGCGGTGTTACTCGTTTGGGTATCACCTGATTACGTTACTTTTGACCCCGTTACTCGATAAAGGTACCCGCTTACGGTCCTTTCACCACAGAAGTGAAGTCCGACCACTGCTCAATACGGAAGGCGCGGATGTCCCGTACTGACTTGGGAAACCAGGTACGACGGCGCAAAGATTGGATGGCGAGAAACAGGCTTGCCATGTCCTCGTTATCCGTGACGTAAAGTGAACCTTGGATGCGGCGGAAGCCATGTTCTCCCAGTACTGCACCGATCTCAGTATAAGCCTGCGTCACTCCTTTAGGGTGGTGCTGTTCGGTCTTGGCGACCACCAGATCGAAAGCAACAGCGTACATCAGAGCGCCTCTGGGTCGTCGGCTAGATGCGTCAGGTGGTACTCGGCCTTCTCGCCAGTTTCCACCAACGTGACTTCGATGAGCCAGTCGCCATCATCCAATTGGCGAATAGGTTGACCGACCTCATATTTGGGCCCGAACGGACCAAAACTCTTGATCTTGCCAACTGGAACGGTTGGCGGGGTAATGAGTGTCTGCATGCTACGCTCCCACAATAAAATTCGATTTTATGATGGTGTTACATCACCCTAATTTCTTTGGCGAAACATAACGAAATGTGGATACCCCTTTTTATGAGGTGACACCTAATGTAGTACCAAAGTACGGCAATGCAAGAGCAAAATGGCCCGCTTAGCACGGGTTATGAGATATCGCATGAGCGGGGTCTACCATCCGATTCACATGATGGCGGAGACCCATCCCGCAGTGACTTGAAAAATGGTCGGGGTGACAGGAGTCGAACCTGCGACTTCTACCTCCCGAAGGTAGCGCTCTACCAGGCTGAGCTACACCCCGACGGGGGAGCCGCGCATGATACTGCTGCAGGTGGATGGGTGGCAACTACGGTGCCGTGGGTCCTCAGCCCAGGCTCGGACATAGGGTGAGCCAGAAACACTACGGCTTATGAAAATGCTTGGGGGCGGGCAGAACAAATTGGGGGTACCTTGGGCTTGCAATACTCTCCCGGTTTTTCGAGGTGTTTGCCAGTCGGTTATGCTGCGGATCAACTATACTTTCTGGCTGCCTTTGGCCGCCTGCCCGGAGACTTTATGGCCCTTACCCAAGCCCGCACCATGCCTGGCGTACTCGAACTGTTGCCATTGGAGCAGGTTGCCCTGCAGGGCATGCTGGATACGATTCGCCGTAACTATGAGCGGTTCGGCTTTCTACCGGTCGAAACCCCGGTGATCGAGTTTGCCGAGGTGCTGTTGACCAAATCCGGTGGGGAGACCGAGCGCCAGGTGTACTTTGTGCAATCGACGGGGGCTCTGGAGAAAGAAGGCCGCCCGGAACTGGCTTTGCGGTTTGACCTGACTGTACCGCTGGCTCGCTACGTGGCCGAACACGAGCATGCGCTGTCGTTTCCGTTTCGCCGTTACCAAATGCAGCGGGTCTATCGCGGTGAGCGTGCCCAGCGGGGCCGTTTTCGAGAGTTTTATCAGTGCGATATCGATGTGATTGGCAAGGATACGCTGTCGGTTCGCTATGACGCCGAGATTCCTGCGGTGATCTATGCCGTGTTCAGCGATCTGCAGGTGGGTCCATTCACGATTCAGCTTAATCATCGCAAGCTGATTCGGGGTTTTTACGAAAGCCTGGGTATCGCCGACGGCGAACAGCAGACACGGCTACTGCGTGAAATCGACAAGCTCGATAAGCGCGGTGCCAAGGCGGTACGGCTAAGCTTGGCCGGCCCGGATTTCGGTCTTGCCGACGCGACCATCGATCGGATCATGGCTTTCGTTGAGGTGCGTTCCCATTCGCTGCAGGATGCCTACGCCCAGCTGGCTGCATTGGGCGAAGACAATGCGACCTTACGGCAGGGTCGGGAAGAACTCCACGATGTGCTCGGTTTACTTCAGGCTCAGGGGGTTCCCGAGTCGCATTTCTCACTCAATTTCTCGATCGCCCGGGGTCTCGATTACTACACCGGCATCGTGTACGAAACCACCTTGGATGAGCATCCTGAGATCGGTTCGGTATGTTCCGGTGGGCGCTATGAAAACCTGGCCGGCAATTACACCAAGTCGCATCTTCCTGGGGTCGGAATATCTATCGGTCTGACCCGGCTGTTTTGGCAACTCCGGGAAGCGGGGCTGATGGCTGCCGCCGAGAGCACGGTCAAGGTGCTGGTGACCTTGCTGGATGCGGCCGACCTGCCGAACTATCTGCAACTGGCAACGCATTTGCGGGGTGCCGGTATCGCTACCGAAGTGGTGCTGGAGCCGGGCAAACTGGGCAAGCAGTTTCGCTATGCCGATCGGGCCGGGATCCGCTTTGTACTGGTGCTGGGCGGTGATGAGCTGGCCCGGGGCGTGGTAACCGTGAAGGATCTACGTAAAAACAATCAATTTGAAGTGCCACCAGCCGAGCTGGTGCAGGCTTTGCGGGTAGAACTGGAGCAGGCTGAGGTCATGAATGCGGTTGCCGCACCAACAGAAAATCAATCTGATAGGAATGCACCATGAATAATTCCGCCATTGTTCTGGATGGCAACCGGCTGACGCGTGCTGAGGTGTGCGCCGTGGCCTACCAGGGGGTTCAAGTCAAACTTGCTGCCCAGGGCCTACAACGGGTACAACGGGCGGCGGACTTTTTGGCCGAAAAGGTCCGTTGCGGTGAGCCGATCTACGGCGTGACCACTGGTTTTGGTAGTAATGCCGACAAGCTGCTCGGTGCCCACCGGGCTCGCGATGAATTGCCGGGGGCGACGCCGGGGACGGCGACGACCAGCTTGTTGGAGGAATTGCAGCACAACCTGATTATTACTCATGCGGTGTGTGTGGGTGAGCCACTGGCCGAAGAGGTGGTGCGGGCCATGCTGGTGATTCGCATCAACACGCTGATGCGTGGCCATTCCGGAATCCGCGTCTCCAGCTTGCAGGCTCTGGCTGAGATGCTCAATCGCGGGGTCATTCCGCTGGTCCCGGCGAAGGGCTCAGTGGGCGCTAGTGGCGATCTGTCTCCTTTGTCACACCTGGCCAGTGTACTGCTCGGCCATGGCGAGGCTTTTTATCAGGGGGAGCGCCTATCCGGTGCGGAAGCACTGCATCGGGCCGGCCTTGAGCCGATTCGGCTGTCGTTCAAGGAGGGACTGGCCCTGAACAATGGCACCACCTTGATGTTGGCCCTGGCGGTGCTCTCGTTGCAGCGGCTGCGCAGCTTGCTGGCGACGGCCGATCTGGCCGCAGCCATGTCGCTGGAGGCTTTCGCCGGGCGGGCCGGGGCCTTTCGTGAGGAAGTGCATGCTTTGCGTCCACACCCCGGGCAGGTGGCGACGGCGGCTCGATTACGGCGACTTATTGCCGATTCCACCCTGATCGATATTCCCTACCATCTGGTGCCCCGTTTCTGCACCTGGACGGCACAGGCTTGGTCGACGCCCGAAGAGCAGGCTTATCGTTTCGATATCGCCTGGGAATGGGTTCCAGCTCATCAGCGTCACGGCCGGGACGCGTTCTATACGCGTTTTTTGCCCTTTCGGGGTGGCAAGAAACATCAGCCGCAGGATGCCTATAGTCTGCGTTGCATTCCCCAGGTCCATGGGGCGGTACGCGATGCCCTGGATCAGGCTTGCCGAGTTGTTGATATCGAACTCAATGCGGTAACCGATAACCCGTTGGTGTTTCCCGATGCCGAGTCGCCACGGCACATCGAGGATCAGGTGATCTCGGCCGGGCACTTCCACGGCATGCCCTTGGCACTGGCTATGAGTTACGTTAAGGCGGCCATCCCGGTATTGGCGGCGATTTCCGAGCGGCGTCTGAACAAGCTCGTCGATGCCGCATCCAACGATGGTTTGCCGGCGTTCCTGATCGGCAACGAGGATTCCACCGATTCGGGATTCATGATCGTGCAGTACAGTGCGGCGGCCTTGGTCAACGATCTCGCCACCCGGGCCCATCCGGCCAGTGTGTTCTCGATACCGACCAGTGCCAACGCCGAGGATCATGTCTCCATGGGGGCCAACGAAGCACGCCATGTATGGGAGATGAGTACGGATCTCAGTGATGTGTTGGCCCTGGAGCTATACACCGCAGCCCAGGCCCTGGATTATCGGCAGGATATGTTGAATGCGGCCCGCCGCCTGGCCCGTAATGGTAACTGGCAGGATCTGGCGGCGAAGATCGTTAATGCTCCGGCTGAGGGCCACCCGCAGCGCGCCCAGTTTGAGCGTGAGGTACAGACCTTGCAAAAGGCCCTTGCTGAAACCGGTGATTTTCATGCCGGCGAAGCGGTCTGTCAGGCCCACGATGTGATCCGTAGCAAGATCGATTTCATGCACCGTGACCGGCCCATGGATGCCGATATTCAGTGGCTGTGCAAACAGGTGCGCGAACAAAAGCTGTAGCCTGTGTCACGCGTGACCCCAAGCGTGCTAGAAATCTTCAATATTCTCATAAACGGTATCGACGGCTAGCTCAATGTCGAGACAATTGAGGTGCAATGGCCCCTCTTCGATACTTTCATGGCTCCAGTCGGCGGCAGTGTGGCGGTAGATTTCGATGTGGCGGCGGTCCTGGGCGACGAGCACATATTCACGCAGACTGGCTAGGCCACCGGTGTAGGCATAGAGTTTTTCCCGCCGGTCGATCCGCTCGGTGGTTGCGGAAAGGACTTCAATAATCAGGCAGGGATGGGTGACAAAGTAGTCGGCATGGTCGTCGTGGTTGCAGGTCAACACCAGATCAGGGTAGTAGAAGGTCTCCTCTCCGGCATGTTGGAGATGCACTTTCATATCGTTGCTGAATAGTTGGTAGCCCTTTCCTCTGGCGGCAGGACGTAATGTTGCAAAAAGGGCTCCAGCAATCAATCCATGCCGTCGGCTAGCACCGGTCATGGCGTAGACTTCGCCACCCACGTATTCGTGGCGTAGCTCGCTGTCTTGCTCGCCGCTGAGGTATTCCTCTTTCGTCAAGGGATTTTGGCTGGCGGTCTGTGGGGTCATGGCATACTCCCGGTCAGGCTGGGTTTCATGCGCTTATCTTGGCACAGTCTGGGATAACGAGCCTCCCCGTTATTCCCGCGCAGGCCGTAGGATGTGGTGAGGTACGAACCGCATCAA
>CAYOLM010000105.1:0-5279 GCA_964404785.1 uncultured Mizugakiibacter sp. | reverse complement strand
GAGATCTTCCCGAGCAGATGCCGCAGTATCACCAATCACCTTGGCACCAGGGTGCCGACCTGAAGCGTTTGAACAGTTGGCGTGAGGGTTCGATGTTGGATTTTCTCGACGCTTTCACCGACGCGTTTCCGGGACGGGTCGATGAATATGAAAACCTGTTGACTGAAAACCGCATCTGGAAACAGCGTACTGTGGATATCGGGGTGGTCACTCCAGAAGTCGCCCGTGCCTGGGGCATGTCCGGACCGATGTTGCGAGGTTCCGGCATCGTTTGGGACCTCCGCAAGAAGCAACCCTACGCCTCCTATGCGGATGTGGATTTCGATATCCCCGTAGGCGTCAATGGGGACTGTTATGATCGGTATTTGGTACGCATTGCCGAGATGCGCCAGTCCAACCGGATCATCCGCCAGTGTGTGGATTGGCTGCGCCGTAATCCTGGCCCGGTTATGGTCGGTAACAACAAGATTGCGCCCCCTTCACGTGAAGCGATGAAGCAGGATATGGAATCGCTAATCCATCACTTCAAGCTATTTACAGAGGGTTATTGCGTACCTGCCGGTGAAACCTATTCTGCGGTTGAGGCACCGAAAGGTGAGTTTGGCGTGTACATGATTTCAGACGGTGCTAACAAGCCCTTCCGACTCAAGTTACGAGCTCCCGGGTTTGCGCACCTTTCTTCGATGGACGAGGTCATTCGGGGCTACATGCTCCCCGATGTAGTGGCCATGATAGGCACCTATGACATCGTCTTCGGCGAGATTGATCGCTGAGTCTGTGTGGAGTATTTGATGAAGGCTACCGGCCATTTTGCACAAGTGAAGAATGTCGACCCGATGACAGTTCTTAGCGTTGCGACCCGCGAGCAGATTGATCATTGGGCCGCCAAATTTCCACCTGACCGCAAGCGTTCAGCAGTTATCCAGGGGCTGGTCGCAACCCAGAGCCAGAACGGAGGATATCTGACCGATGGGCTGATTACTGCGGTAGCTCGATATCTGGATATCCCGCCGATATGGGCTTATGAAGTGGCTAGCTTCTATTCGATGTTTGAACTGGCCCCCGTAGGCCGCCACAACATTGCGATATGTACCAATATTTCCTGCTGGTTGAATGGTGCTGAAGATATTGTGCGTCACTGCGAAGCCAAGTTCGGTATTCGTCTGGGTGACAGTACCCCTGATGGGCGCATCTATCTGAAGAAAGAAGAAGAATGTCTGGCCGCCTGTTGCGGTGCCCCGATGATGACGGTCGATGGCCATTATCACGAAAACCTGACCACCCAGAAGGTGGATCGCATTCTTGACGAGTTGAAGTGAGGCGAAGTATGGCTGTCGGTCCCGCTCCCGAAAAACACCAGGTCTGTCTGACCACGCTGCATTTTGATAAGCCGTGGTCGCTGGAGAACTACCTCAAGACCGGTGGTTACCAGGCTTGGAAGAAAATTCTTGCCGGCAAGTCCGACCCGGTTGCCATTATCAATACGCTCAAGGAAAGCAGTCTGCGTGGCCGCGGGGGGGCGGGTTTTCCCACCGGTCTCAAGTGGTCATTCATGCCGCGCAATAGCACCGACCAAAAATACATACTCTGCAATTCGGATGAATCCGAACCGGGCACCTGCAAGGATCGCGATATCCTTCGCTATAATCCGCATGCCGTGATCGAGGGCATGGCTATTGCCTGCTATGCCACTGGGGCGAGCTTTGCCTATAATTATCTGCGGGGTGAGTTTCATCATGAACCTTTCGAGCATCTCGAAGAAGCCTTAGGCGAAGCCATTGCTGCGGGATTGCTTGGCATGAACATTCAGGGTTCAGGTATCGATTGTGAAATTCATAATGTACTGGGAGCCGGGGCCTACATTTGTGGCGAAGAAACAGCCTTGATGGAGTCACTTGAGGGCAAGAAGGGGCTGCCGCGTTTCAAGCCACCCTTTCCGGCCAACTTTGGCCTGTACGGCAAGCCAACTACGATCAACAATACTGAGACCTTTGCCTCGGTGCCGGCAATACTCCGCCACGGTAGTGAGTGGTTTTTGAACCTTGGCAAGCCCAACAATGGGGGCGCAAAGATCTTTTCGGTTTCCGGTCAGGTGTGCAAGCCAGGGAATTACGAAATCCGTCTGGGTACACCTTTCAAGGATCTGCTGGCATTAGCCGGTGGAGTACGCGAAGGTCGCACCATGAAAGCGGTGATCCCAGGCGGATCTTCAATGAAGGTACTGCCTGCTGAGGCCATGCTGGCTTGTACCATGGACTATGATTCGCTGCAGAAAGCCGGCTCGGGTCTGGGGTCCGGTGCAGTCATCGTGATGGATGACAGCACCTGTATGGTCAAGGCTTGCCAGCGGATCAGTCGTTTCTATTATGCCGAGTCCTGTGGTCAATGCACTCCGTGCCGAGAAGGTACCGGCTGGATGTACCGGGTATTGACGCGGATTGTCGATGGCCAGGGTACGGTCGAAGATCTGCACCGGCTCAAGGCTATTGCCGGGCAGATTGAGGGTCACACCATCTGTGCATTCGGTGAAGCCGCCGCTTGGCCGGTGCAGGGGTTCCTGCAGCACTTCTGGAATGAATTCGAGTATTACGTCACCCATAAGCGTTCCATGGTCGAAGCGCAGTTGGGACGGGCGGCCTGAGTCGGCTCTGAAGGAAACAGCACACAGTCATGAGCGCACCAATCAATACCCCCCCGGCCCCTGAGCTGGTGAACATCGAGATCGATGGCCAAGCTCTGCAAGTGGCCAAGGGCAGCATGATCATTCAGGCGGCCGATGCCGCTGGCATTGCTATTCCCCGCTTTTGCTATCACCACAAGTTGCCGATAGCAGCCAATTGCCGCATGTGCATGGTCGAGGTAGAAAAGATGCCCAAACCGGCACCTGCTTGCGCGACTCCGGTGATGGAGGGGATGAAAATCTTCACCCGTTCCGAACGTGCGCTCAAGTCTCAGCGTGGGGTGATGGAGTTTCTGTTGATCAACCACCCGCTGGACTGTCCGATCTGTGATCAGGGCGGTGAGTGTGAGTTGCAGGACCTAGCCTTGGGTTACGGCCGTTCGGTTTCCCGTTTCACAGAACGCAAGCGGGTATTAGCCGATGAGGATATCGGTCCGCTGATCGCCACCGATATGACCCGCTGCATCCTGTGTACGCGTTGCGTGCGCTTTGTCAGCGAGATTGCCGGCACCTATGAGCTGGGAGGCATGGGTCGTGGTGAGCACCTCGAGATTGGTACCTATATTGGCAAAAACCTCGACAGTGAGCTTTCAGGGAACATCATCGACGTATGCCCGGTCGGAGCCCTAACCAACAAGGTTTTCCGCTTTCGGGCCAGAGCATGGGAGTTGCGTGCCAAGCCCTCGATTGCCTATCACGATGCATTGGGCTCCAATCTCTGGGTGCACAGTCGTCGTGGTGAGGCGCTGCGGGTTGTGCCTCGTGATAATGAAGCGATTAATGAGTGTTGGCTTTCTGACCGTGATCGCTATAGCCACCAGGGTCTGGTCGCTAGTGATCGGCTTGCCCAACCTATGGTCAAACGCGACGGTATCTGGCAGGAGACCGATTGGGAGCATGCCTTAGAATTGACCGCAGCACGGTTGGGTCATTTTTCCGGTACCGATGTGGGAGCACTGGTGCAACCGGGGGTGTCTTGCGAGGAAGGCCAGCTTTTATCCCGCCTTATGCGGGGGCTCGGCAGTCCGCATATCGATCATCGTTTGGATGTCCTGGATTTTGCCGATGCTCCGGTCGTGCAATCGTTCGAGTTGCCGGTGACACAACTGCAGAAGGTAGAGGTAGCCCTGTTGGTGGGTTCGGACCTTCGTCACGAAATCCCCTTGGTCAATCATCGCTTGCACCAAGCGGTTAAGGGCGGGGCTCATGTTTACGCCTTAAACCCAACGCATTTCAATACCAATTTCAATTTCACCTCTGAAATAGTTGTCGGCCCACAACAACTGGTGGATCGTTTGGCAGCACTGGTGCGGGTCGCATCCGAACGTGATCATGCACCTCAGCTTGGATCAGGACTGCGCGATCGAGTTGCTGCGAGTAGCCCGCACGATGGTGACCGGGAATGGGTCGAGGCCTTGGCCGAGGCGGGGCGTGCGGTGGTGATGCTCGGCCATGTTGCTGCCCAGCATCCCCAAGCATCTTGGTTGCGGGCGCTATTACGCTATCTGGCGACGGCGACCGGGGCGGATTTCAATGAGCTGCCACTCGGCGCCAATGACTTGGGGCTGGCTCGGGTCGGAGTGTTGCCGGGCCAGGATGGTTTGAATGCGCGGGCCATGTTGACCACACCGCGTCGGGCCTACCTTCTATATAACGCTGAGTTTGAAGATTTTGCTGATAGTGGGGCCGCGCTCAAGGCTCTCGCTAGTGCTGAGTTAGTGGTGGCCTTTTCCGCCTTTTCCAGTGCTCATTTACGTGAAGTCGCCGACGTACTACTGCCGATTGGCTTGCTACCCGAAGTGGATGCGACGTTAGTAAATCTTGATGGCATGGTTCAGCAGGTGGCTAGTGCGGCTCGCCTGCCAGGTGAGGCGCGGCCAGGATGGCGCGTGTTACGGGCCTTGGGCGAGCGACTCAAATTGACAGGCTTCGACTTTACCCAACTTGAGCAATTGCGTGGTGAACTGCACCCCATGCTCGGACAGACCGTGGCAACAGGCCAGGGTCTGGCAAATTTTTCATGGTCCACAACAGGCCTGGTGCGCTTGACAACACGGCCTATCTACCGCAGCGATCCGGTACTGCGCCGTTGTGAGGCTTTGGCTCGGCATCCTCTCAGCCGGCCTGCAGAAGTTGTTTTGCATGCCGATGATCTTGCTGCCCAGGGCCTGCAGGATGGTGCTTCGGCGCAAGTGGACAGCGTGACCCTTCCGGTGCGGGCCGATTCACGAGTGCCACTGGGTACGGCGTGGATCGAATCGCACCATCCCGAGACGTTGACGCTGCCGGAATACGGCCAGGTCGTCACGATCAGCAAGGTATAAAAATATGGCATCAGATCTGCTGCTCATTCTCTGGACTCTCGTAAAAATCCTGGCGATTGTTCTTCCCGTGGTTCTTGCGGTAGCCATGTTCGTGTATTGGGAACGCAAGGTCATTGGCTGGATGCATGTGCGTCTGGGGCCGACCCAGATAGGCCCGCTGGGAGTGATGCAAGCATTCGCCGATGTGGTCAAGTTACTGATCAAGGAAATCATTGTTCCCACCAATGCCGATAAGCCGCTGTTCTTCCTGGCGCCGCTGTTGGCGTTGACGCCGG
>CAYOLM010000104.1:0-5300 GCA_964404785.1 uncultured Mizugakiibacter sp. | reverse complement strand
TGACGCGGGCGCGGTCGTCGCTGTCGGTGAGCGCAACCAGGGTGTCGAACTGGGCTTTGGGTTGCAGGAAGATGGCACTTTTCTGGGAGAAATCCTCCTTGGTCAGCGCCCGTGCCTTACCGCCGCACCTGGGCAGACTGGCCTCGATGGTCTTCTTCACACCCAGGTAGCGGCTGTAGGCATGGCGCAGAAACACCAGGCCCATGACCGGCAGGAAGTATTCGTTGCTGGCGTAGTCGGAATTGGCGCGCAGAGTATCGGCGGCGCTCCACAGACGTTTTTCGATGGCTTCAATATGTTCGAGTTGAGACATGCGTCGATCACCGGGACAAGGAAGTGGAATTAAGGGAATAGTCTTTCGATATTATTGTATCCCCGGGTTATAAGGGGAGGCATCCATGACATCTTGTCTACCGCAATGTGCTGCATAAACTCGCGCAATAGGAGCGCACCGTGATTGTCTGGGTCGAAGCGTCACTCGCCACGGCTATCCACAACCGCCAACTCGCCGAGCACGGTGGTCGCGCGGGTATCCGTGACGCCAACCTGCTCGACTCCGCCCTGGCCCGTCCGCAGCCGCTGCACGCGTACGACGACTCAGCCCCTGACTTGGCAGACCTCGCCGCCAGCATCGCATTGGGCCTGGCACGCAATCATCCATTCCTGGATGGCAACAAGCGCACGGCGCACGTCTGTTATCGCGTGTTTCTCTCGCTCAACGGTGCCGAGCTGATCGCCAGCGATGAAGATAAGTACGTCCACATGCTTGCCCTCGCCGAAGGCTCGAGAAATCCCACCTCGAGTGTTGGGAAAAGGTTGAAACGTTCCGGGCCGAGGCCGAATTTGCGGTGTGGCTGCAGGAGCATCTGCAGATGGATACAACAGGAGCGGTCAACGAACCCGCCGCAGAATACGCTGGTAGATAGACCTTGTAGGATGTGGTGAGGTACGAACCGCATCAATCGTATCGCTCACCGACACCCCATGTCTCATTGGGTTCATCCGCCCAATCCACCGTAATGGTCCCCCGTCTCACATAGGCATGAAAACTCGAATGCGGCCAATCCCTGGCCCGCGTCACCCAGCCGTGTTTAACCGGATTCCAGTGAATATAATCAACATGCTTTCGGTAATCCCGCTCATCCCGAATCAGGTGTTCCCAGTAGCGCCGTTGCCAGATGCCCCGCTCCCCTCTTTTCAGGCGGCTTTTCGAACACCTTTCACCGGGCGGAACCCGACGGGAGAATCCCGCTTTTAATAATGTCCAGCGAACAGCAAAATCCGCATCACCCTGCGGCAAGGTCCAAATGCAATGCAAATGCTCCGGCAAGATGACAATGGCATCAATACCGAAGGGATGAGTCTGCTTGATCCTACGGAATACCAGCCGCAACGTATCAATATTATCTACCAGCAGGCTATTTCCACGTCGCTTGGCACAATTCACGGTGAAGAAATAACTTGCGCCTTTTTGATTTGGTCTGCGGTAGGCGGTCATGGTTCTTTCCCTGATTTCGATGCGGAATTCCATTGATGCGGTTCGTACCTCACCACATCCTACAAAAAGCTACATTGATGCGGGTCGTGCCTTAACGCACCCTACGGGCTTTATTGATGCGGTTCGTGCCTCACCACATCCTACAAAAAGCTACATTGATGCGGGTCGTGCCTTAACGCACCCTACGGGCTTTATTGATGCGGTTCGTACCTCACCACATCCTACAAAGCTACATTGATGTGGGTCGTGCCTTAACGCATCCTACGGGCTACGGTAAATCCAGTAGTTAACCGGTTCAGAAACGATTGCCTGAGACATGGCGTAATCGTTCTGGCGGAGAGGGTGGGATTCGAACCCACGGAACAGCAAGCTGTTCACCGGATTTCGAGTCCGGCCCATTCGACCACTCTGGCACCTCTCCGTGATCGTTCCCTGGTGGGAGCCGCGAATGATACGTCGGAGGACTCATCGTGACAACCGCAGCAAACTTCGGCATGCTCATAGTTTTGGCGAGCTTAACATGCTTGAAATTGGTCACGGCACGCATCCCGGCATGCGCCACAGCTATAACGAGGATTACTATTCGGTGGATGCGGCGGCCGGTCTGTGCGTACTGGTGGACGCGATGGGCGGCCCCGGTCATGGCGATGCCGCAGCGGCGCAGGTGGGTGAGCAGGTGCTGGGGGAAATGCGCACTGGGATAGCATTGAAAGATGCTATCCAAGACGCTGGTAAGACATTACGGGAACATACCCGTAAGCACCCCGGGCCGTTACCGATCGGAGCAACACTCGCGGCTCTGCGCTGGACAGAGAGTCGTTTCGAACTCGCCTGGGTGGGGGCCTGCCGGATCTGGCTTGCGCCACCACAATGTTTCGAGTTAGCCATCCCCGCACATTCTGCTGATCCGAGCTTGATTGAAGCGTCTGCACTGTACGAGGCGCCTGAGCAAAACAGGGGACCATCCTCGCTTTCTGCCTTCACCGCTACCCAGGCTCTGGGGCTAACTGCTACCGAGACGCTATGGATGCACACCCGGGCTGGGTCACGCTGCTCAGGCATGCGCTTTCTGTTGTGTACCGATGGCATTGATGGCCCTTGGTCTGCCCTAGCGCTGCATACGACGCTGCGGCGCGAGGAACTTGGTGCCCAGGAGTGTGTGGATCAACTACTGCTCACGGCGCTGGAACATGGCAGTCGTGACAATCTCAGTGCGATCCTGATCAGGATGCGTTGAAATCCGAGTGCCGCCATAGCGCCCCCTCGGCTGAGGATTTTTCCAGCGCGTCGAGTCGGATTTCATGCTGGGCGCATTCTTCGGTAGTCGCTCGAAGTACCCGCAAATTGAGGTGCGCCGTGCTGCGCTTCGTAGTGGCCTGATGGCTCTTGGCCTGGGTTGCGGTATTGAAGTTCAAGGTGGTTTGGCCGGCGGTCAGTGCCAGGTAGACATCGGCAAGCAGTTCGGCATCGAGCAGCGCGCCATGTTGTTGCCGATTGGAATTGTCGATAGCAAAACGCTTGCACAGGGCATCCAGTGAATTGCGCTGGCCGGGGAAGCGCTCACGCGCCATGGGCAGGGTATCGATGATGGCCGATGCGAAAGTACGTAAGGGATCTTGCTCGGGATTAAGCCGCGCCAGCTCGGCATCAAGAAAGCCGCAATCGAAGGGGGCATTGTGAATGACCACATCTGCCCCACTGACGAAGGTTATGAACGCCTCGGCAATTTCTGCAAAATGTGGCTGCTCAGCCAAGAACGTATCGTCCAGACCATGGATGGCCAGAGCGCCCGCATCCACCCTTCGATCCGGGTTGAGGTAATGCTGAAAGGTACGCCCACTACGACGCCGGTCGAGCACTTCAACACAGCCGATTTCGATCACCCGGTGACCGTGCGAGACTTCCAGGCCGGTGGTCTCGGTGTCCAACACCACGATACGGTTCATTCGGCTAAGTCCTGGGGAAGTTTTTCTGCCGCTTCACGAGCGGCCTGATCGACCCGTTCGTTTTCAACATGACCGTTGTGCCCACGAACCCAGTGCCAGGCAATCTGATGCCGGCTGCAGGCAGCATCCAAACGTTCCCACAAGTCGCGGTTTTTGACCTGGCCCTTGGAAGCGGTGCGCCAACCGTTCGTCTTCCAACGCGCTACCCACTCAGTAATACCTTGACGCAGATATTGGGAATCGGTACTCAATTCGACTTTACAGGAGCGCCGCAGGGTCTCGATAGCGACGATCGCCGCCATCAGTTCCATGCGATTGTTGGTAGTCGCAGGCTCGGCGCCGGATAGTATCCGTTCATGATCGCCCCAGCGTAACAAGGCCGCCCAGCCGCCCCGGCCGGGATTACCAAGACAGGCGCCATCGGTCCAAATCCGAACGCTGGAAGCACTCACGAAGCGGCCCGGTTGGAGTTAGGCACCAACGGTGCTGCTCGATTGCGCATCTCGGGTTTGAAGCGGAGGCGGATTACCTGCCCACCGGAATGCCACTTTCGAGCACTCAGCACGTACCCACCTCCTGCGTAATGACTTTGTATATCCGACATACCAAGTGCTGCCAGTTCACGTCCCGCCTGCCACCCCCAACGCAGATACACGCTTTGTCGGTAACGCTGAGCCTGACGTCGCATACATAGCCCAGGTAACAGGTAGGGTTGAAAGCCGGCAATAATGATCTGCCCACCGGGCTCCAGCAGTCGCTCACATTCCTGCAGTAAAGGGTGCGCATCTGGCAACCCTTCGAGGACGTGACGGACGATAAGTACCCTGAAGCTGGCATCAGCGAATGGCAGACTCTCATTGATCGCTGCATGAACCTCACCACTCCAGCACGAGCCTGCCATGTTGAGATAAACCCAGCGCCCGGATTTTCCATCTACTCCTGAAGATTCACCCTCACTACGAGGGGATGGGGCCAACTCCAGTCCCATGGCATCGGGTTCCAAGCGCTGATAGCCGGCCAACACCATAGCTTCGCCAGCAAGGCTGCGTTGTACACATGGATGGTCGAAAAGATGGAAATTCATGAGGGCTGCATAGCGAACCGTGTACATTGTGGGCAAAATCGCCCATCCGGTAAATATCGGCTGTGTATCCGTCCCACTGGATGGGTAATCTGAATGGATAGGGAGAAACTCATGCTCGAACTGATTCATCTGCCCGCTTTTGAAGACAATTATATCTGGATGCTAGCCGATGCGGAGCGCGGAGTGGCACTAGCCGTTGATCCAGGTGATGCCCAACCCGTGGAAGCCAAGCTGCGTGAGCAACAATGGCAATTGGGCTGCATCCTGATCACCCATCACCACCACGACCACACTGGCGGTGTGGCCGCTCTCGCCGAACGCCACCACCCCCAGATCATTGCCCCTGATGACCCACGTATCGTGCCTGCCACGCGAAGGATTGAAGATGGTGAAGCCGTGGATATCGACAAACTGCACGTGCAGGCCAAGGTATTGGCTGTACCCGGACATACCCTGAGTCACGTCGCCTATCAGCTCGATAACTGGCTGTTCTGTGGTGACACTCTGTTCAGTCTCGGTTGCGGTCGTTTATTCGAAGGTACGCCCGCGCAAATGTTGTCCTCATTGGATAAAATTCGTGCGCTGAATGCCACCACTCAGATCTGTGCCGCCCATGAATACACCCTGGCCAATGCCCGTTTCGCCTTGAGCGTGGACCCCGACAACAGCGATCTGCAGGATCGTTACGCTGCCGTCGTACGCTGCCGCCAAGAGGGACTGCCAAGTCTGCCGGTTACACTCGATAATGAGATACGCTGCAATCCGTTTCTGC
>CAYOLM010000103.1:0-5317 GCA_964404785.1 uncultured Mizugakiibacter sp. | reverse complement strand
CGAAGGGATGATCATGCTGGGGTCGGTACCCGTACGCAGCCGTTCGGTACGTGACCGTATCGAGACTCCCAGGTGTTCTTTACCCGGCAGGGACGCTACCGCCGGCTGCTGCTGGACTGCACCCCTGTTGAGACCCGTCGCCACCACGGTGACGCGGACTTCTTCCTGCATTTCTGAATCCATAGCCGTGCCGATGACTACAGTGGCATCCTCGCTAGCGATATCGTGCACCACCCGCCCGATCTCATCGAACTCACGCATACTGAGGTTCGGGCCGGCAGTAATGTTGACCAAAATACCGCAGGCCCCCGCCAGATTGACGTCTTCCAGCAAGGGGTTGCTGATAGCCGCCTCGGCCGCAGCCTGAGCACGATCATCGCCATGAGCGATACCACTACCCATCATAGCCATTCCCATTTCACTCATGACCGTACGCACATCAGCAAAATCAACATTGATCAGGCCGGGTCGGGTAATCAGATCGGCGATCCCCTGTACCGCCCCGAGCAGCACATCATTGGCCGCCTTAAAAGCAGTAATAACAGTAATGTCGCGCCCCAGTACGGTAAGTAGCTTCTCATTGGGAACGGTAATCAGCGAATCGACGAATTGCGCAAGATCTTCAACCCCTTTTAGCGCTAACTGCATACGCCGCCGACCTTCGAAAGGAAAGGGTTTGGTAACCACTGCAACAGTGAGAATCCCCTTTTCCTTGGCCAGCTGCGCCACCACCGGGGCCGCACCAGTGCCGGTTCCGCCACCCATGCCCGCGGTGATGAAAACCATATCCGCCCCGTCGAGCATTTTCTCGATCATTTCGCGATCTTCAAGTGCGGCCTGTCGACCTACTTCAGGATTGGCCCCCGCGCCCAGGCCCTTGGTGACATTCGCTCCCAGTTGCACGGTCATGGGTGCGCCGCAGTTTTTCAATGCCTGGGCATCGGTATTGGCGCAGATGAATTCGACTCCATCGATCTCTGCACCTAGCATATGGCCTACGGCGTTGCCACCGCCACCGCCGATACCGATGACCTTGATCACCGCATTTGGCTCAAGTTTTTCAACCATTTCAAACATGTCCCGTCCTCCAGTCACTACTGCATTGCATAAACCGCCAACGGGCTCCTTGCCCTAATGCGGGGATTCGACATCACTGTCGATGACGACGCCTCGTGCATCATCAGAAATTCTTGTTCAGCCAAGCTCGTAAGCGATCGATCGCTCGATCTACGCCACTGCCCGATTCCGTCTCTGCGCTGCGCATACCGTGCAGCATCAGCCCTACGGCAACGGCATGGGTCACTCCGCACACGGCTTCGGCCTTGCCACCCTGGAGCTGGGGCCGGCCGATCCTCACCATTTTGTGAAAGACCTCTTCAGCCAATTCCAGTGCCCCTTCCATGGGTACCGAGCCACCGGTTAGTACCACCCCGGCGCTGATCAGGTTATCCAGGGAAGAACGCCGCAGCTCGTCCTGCACCATTTCAAAAATCTCTTCATAACGATCGTGTACGCACTGCGCCAGAGCCTGTCGGGCCAGACGCCGCGGTGGTCGATCACCCACGCTTGGCACCTGTACCGTCTCTTCCGCACTGGCCATTTGTGGCAGGGCACAGGCGTACTTGACCTTAATTTCCTCAGCATTCGAGGTGGGTGTGTGGATACCAAAGGCAATGTCGTTGGTGACCTGATCACCGCCTACTGGAAGCGCGCGGGTATAGCGGATGGCCCCCTGCGCGAAAATGGCGATATCAGTGGTGCCCGCGCCGATATCAACCAGACACACCCCGAGTTCGCGTTCATCGTCGGTGAGTACCGCCCGTGCACTGGCAATGGCTGCGGGAATCAAGGCGTCAACCTGGATCCCACAGCGCTCGATACATTTGGCCAGGTTCTGTACCGCGCTGGCGGCACCGGTGACCAGATGCACATTAGCCTCCAGACGCACCCCACTCATGCCCACTGGCCGGCGGATGCCGTCCTGTCCATCGATTCGGTATTCCTGGGGTTCTTTGTAAAGCAGTTTGCGATCAGCCGGGATAGCCACGGCGCTGGCCGCATCCAGTACGGCTTCCACATCCGCAGCGCTCACCTCCTGGTCGCGAATGGCTGCGGTGCCATGGGAATTAAGGGTCTCCAGATGACTTCCGGAAATCGACGCATGCACCGCACGAATCTCGCAACCGGCCATCAATTCGGCTTCCTCGACAGCGGAGCGGATCGAGTGCATGGTTGATTCGATATCGACCACCGCGCCACGCTTGAGCCCACGGGTAACGTGGGAACCGATACCGATGACCTCGATCGGTTCACCCGGTTGTACTTCACCGACTACCACCAATACCTTGGAGGTGCCGATATCGAGACCGACGATCAACTGTTTTTCATTGCGGTGATTCATGCTCGGTGAGCTCCTGATGCAGCGGTCGCTACAGGGGATGGCTCCGATTCTGCCTTCAGATCAGGCCAACGCACCGCAAAACCATTGGGGTAACGCAAATCCACGTTGATAAAACGACCTCCGGGGTGCCGCACCAGCAACTTCGGCCATACCGCTAGAAAGCGTCGTAAACGCTGTATGGGCTGCGTCGCCCCCACCCGGATCACGCTGCCATCAGCCGTAGTCAGGGACCAGCTACCCCGACCGGCAAGATGCAGCGCGGCGATCTTCAGGCCTACGGCGGAACAGCTTGGCCCCATCTGCCGGTAAAAAGCTTCGACATCGGCCAGCCGATCCTGCGGACCGCTAAGACGTGGTATTCCGCTGATGGCCGAGACATCGGGAACCGTGAAAAGTCTGCCATGTAGGCCGATCAGCCGAGTATTGTTCCAGCGCGCCCAAGGCTGGTATTCGCGAACCCGAAGGATCACCGAAGCAGGCCAATGCTTGCGTACATCGACCTCGGCAACCCATGGCAAGCGAGCCACCGCAGCACGAATGTGCTGTAGATTGATGGCAAAATAGCCCGATCCAAGTAAAGGCTGCACCTGCGCCCGAATCTGCTGTGCGGAAACATGCTGGAACGAGGCATCAATGCTCAGATAGCGAACCTGCCATCGCGCATCCGTATACCAGCCACGCCAAATCGCCAGCACCGGCAACGCCAGCAGCAGCAACGCCAGGGTCCAGCCGATGGAACGAATCAGTAGGGATCGATTCATGTACCGGATGCCCCATCGAAAGAGGTTTCAAGAATCCGCCAGCACAAGGTGGCAAAATTAATACCGGCCACGCCTGCGGCCTTGGGTACCAGGGAATGGCTGGTCATACCTGGCGCCGTGTTGACTTCCAATAGCCAGTTGTGACCGTCGCGATCACGCATGACATCGATACGACCCCAGCTTGAACAATTCAGTGCCTCAAAGGCGGCCAGGCTCAATTTACCCAGTTGTTGCTCAGCCGCACCCTCCAGACCGGGACATAAATAGGTGGTGTCCTCGGCAATGTATTTGGCGTGATAGTCGTAATACGAGCCTTTGGGTACGATACGTATGGATGGCAGTACCTGACGACCCAGCACAGCCACCGTGAATTCATCCCCTTCGACCAGTTGCTCAACCAGCAAATCTCCTGGATAGCGTTCGGCCAACGCCACGGCGGCGGCCAGATCGCGCTTGAAAAACACCCGGGTGATGCCGACACTCGAACCCTCGCAAGTAGGTTTGACGATCACCGGCAAACCCACTGTGGCCACCGCTTGGTGGATATCGGCGCCTTTATGTAAAGCTACGAAACGTGGGGTAGGCAGATTTACAGCCTGCCAAATCTGCTTGCTGCGAACCTTGTCCATAGACAGTGCCGACCCCAACACCCCGGATCCGGTATAGGGCACTTTCAGTGCATCCAGTGTCCCTTGCAGCACGCCATCCTCACCTCCCCCATGGTGGCCATGCAAAATATTGAATACCCGAGCGAAGTGACCGGCACGCAAGGCATCCACCAAGGCGGGAATACCATCGATACCATGGGCATCCACACCACTTTCGCGTAACGCCGCCAAGACATTGCTACCTGAATCGAGCGAGACCTCGCGCTCGGCCGAGCTACCGCCCATAACCACTGCAACCCGCCCGAATTGTTCTGCATCAGTAATGGTTTTCATGTCTTGCGCTCCTCTACCCGGCCCTGTTGCGCGATGCCATTGATGACCGCTCCAATGTCACCAGCACCCAGCATCAACAGAAAATCGCCGTCTTCCAAAAGGTTGGATAAAGCCTCAGGCAACTGCTGGGCTGACGCCACCAGTACCGGATCGACCCTGCCCCGTGATCGCACCGAACGGGCCAGAGCCCTGCTATCGGCACCGGCGATAGGTGCTTCGCCCGCAGCATAGACTTCGGTCAGCAACAGCACGTCCACCTGCGACAGCACCGCCGAAAAATCATCCATCAAGTCGCGGGTTCGGGTATAGCGGTGCGGCTGAAACGCTACCACCAGTCGCCGTTCGGGCCAGCCGGCCCGGGCCGCCTCGAAAACGGCGGCCAATTCCCGTGGATGATGGCCATAATCATCCACCAGCAGCGCATGGCCGCGAGGATGGGCCAACAACCCACGTTGCTGGAAGCGGCGCCCCACCCCCTGAAATCCGGCCAGGGCATGGCTGATCGTCTTCGGCGCCACCCCCAACTGCCAACCGCAAGCCGCGGCAGCCAGGGCATTGAGGACGTTATAGCGGCCGGGCAAATTCAAACATACTGGCTGCGGGTCCTGACCGGGAAGATGCAAATCGAACAACATGGCGGCACCCTGGTGACGCACCGAGGTCGCCCGTACGTCGGCCTGCTCATCAAAACCATAGGTGAGCAGATTGCGACTGGTCTGCGAGAGTAGTTTGCGTACTTCGGGATCATCGATGCAGACCACCGCCAGGCCATAAAACGGTAGACGATGCAGAAAATCAGCAAAGGCTTTCGTCAAGCGAGAAAAATCGCCACCGTAATTTTCCAGATGGTCGGCATCGATATTGGTGATGATGGCCAGTACCGGTGAGAGCATCAGAAACGAGCCATCCGACTCGTCGGCCTCAGCCACCAGATATTCGCCTTCGCCAAGCTGGGCATGGGCACCGGCAGCAAGTAGCTTGCCGCCAATCACGAAAGTGGGATCGTAGGCCGCCTCACCGAGCACGCTGGCAATCAGGCTGGTAGTGGTGGTCTTGCCATGGGTCCCGGCCACCGCAATACCGCGACGAAAACGCATCAGTTCACCGAGCATCTCCGCCCGGGGCACTACCGGGATACGTCGTTGCCGGGCGGCAACACGCTCGACATTATCCATAGTGATGGCGCTACTGACCACCACCACATCGGCATCGGC
>CAYOLM010000102.1:0-5379 GCA_964404785.1 uncultured Mizugakiibacter sp. | reverse complement strand
TGACGGGTTGTGTGAGCACGTCGTGGCTGGCAAATAAAATAGTTCGTCCAGTGCATCAGGTTCGGGTAGATGGTTCCTTCAAAACCGTAGCAAGTCCATTGTATTCAGAGACTATAATCCTTCCAGTCCCCGCACCCGATGCCGGTACGCTGGTTGCGTCGGTGGTAGAACCAGCAGACTATGCTCCAGAGATTGGCATTTCGTATATTAAAGGTCAGGATCACGCCAGTTTTAGCTTCGATTTTCCAAACATGCCGCCTTCATCAACCTCGCCGGGCTTCAATCGTCTGGAGAAGGAACATCCTGTCGAGGCATGGGCGGTGCGGATCGGTGCCTGGGTGCAATCCCTGAAAAAGCGTAAGCCTGTAGGTACTGTCATACTTCTGACAGGTTACGGTATGGACAAGGATAGTCTGGTTCCATGGGCGATATTCTTCGCTGATCGTGGTTGGCGTGCCATTGTTGTTGATCTGCGGGGACAGGGGGTCTCGAAGTCGAGGTATCTTACTTGGGGAATACGGGATCGGGGCGATCTGCATCGTTTAATTGATCTTTTAAAAAGCCGCCATCTTTTAGCAAACCCATGGATTTATTTCGGTGTGTCATACGGAGCCGGTGTTGCCCTGATGGCGGCGGCCGCGCCTCCGGTGCCGAACGGAGTTATTGCTGTAGCGCCTTGGAGCAGTGTCAATGGGGTCGTACCACGTTTTGCAAAGATTGTCGGTGGATGGCTGGCACCGGGTCCATCATCCCCAAAATGGAAGGTGGCAGAAAAGCAGGCGGGCCGTCTTGCTGGCATTGATTTGTTGGCTGCTGATCCTGAAAAGTCAGTGAGTCATATCGCTTCGCCTGTCTTGTATATCGGCGGCATGCAGGATCCGATCGCTACTCCCGAAACAATCAAGAAGCTGGCAAAACACACGCCTAGGGCAAAGCTTGCTCTTTTACCGGGCCTATCTCATGTGTCCGTGGCTGTAGACATTCCCGGGCTTTGCCTGACCATTGTGCACTGGCTCGATTCGCAGGTACTGCACGGAGTTCAGAGCGCAGCCTGTCATGTCACAAGCACTGCAAAGGAGAACAAGGTCGAAATGAAATACCATGGCGGGTCGTAGTCGGTTTACGAGGCGGGTGCGTTTTCGATCGACCCCAACGCGCGCCGCGCCCGCCGCCGCTGACTCCAGCGGTCGAACAATAAATAAATCGCCGGGGTCGAAAGCAGGGTCAGGGCCTGCGAGAACAGCAACCCACCGATCAGGGCGATGCCGAGGGGCCGGCGCAGTGCTGCCCCGGCACCGAAGCCGATGGCTAGCGGCAAGGCGGAGAGCATGGCGACGATGGTGGTCATCAGAATGGGCCGGAAGCGGACCAGACAGGCTTCGCGGATCGCCTCAATGGGGGCTAGACCTCGCTCCCGTTCGGCGGCCAGGGCGAAATCGACCATCAGGATAGCGTTCTTTTTGACAATGCCGATCAACAGCACGATGGCGATGATCGATACCACCGATAGTTCCGAGTGGGTAAGCAATAGCGCCAGCATGGCTCCCACCCCGGCAGCGGGCAGGGTGGAGAGGATGGTGATCGGATGAATTAGGTTTTCGTAGAGTATGCCCAACACGATGTACACCGCAAAGAGTGCGCCCAGCAGCAGTACTGGAGTGTTGTTTTGCTGTTCGATGAAGCGCCGAAAATTGCCTCCGAAACCGCCATGGATGTCGCCCGGCAGGCGCAGGTTGCGCATCAGCCGGTTGATGCTGGCATAGCCCTCGCTCATGGGTACGCCGGATACCAGGTTGAAGGTGACTTTAACCACCGGGAACTGACCCTCATGCTCAACTTCTGTTGGCGCAAGGCCGGGTTGCAGACGGGCCACGGCGGTGATCGGCACCATGCTACCTGAAGATGACTGGACATACAGGCGCTTGATCGAGTCCGGAGTGGCGGCCATTGATGGCATGGCGTTGAGAACCACTTGATACTGATTGAGATTAGAGTAAATCGTTGAAATCTGCCGTTGTCCGAAGGCGTTGTAGAGGGTGCTGTCGATAGCCCCGACGCTGACGCCAAGTCGGGTGGCGGCGCTGCGGTTGATATTCAGCATCTCCCGCAGGCCTGAACCCTCAAGGCTGGTGCTGACATCACGAAAGATCGGTGACTTACGCATCGCCGCGGCGAGTTTGGGGATCCATGTTTCGAGCTGGCTGTAGCTGTCGCCCTTGAGGTTGTAGCTGTATTTGGTTTTGCGATTATTGCCCCCGCCACCCATGGTTTGCACCGTGCGTAGATAGACAGCAATACCGGGCACCCGTGAGGTTTCTCGGCGCAACCGGTTTAGCACCTCATGGGTGCTGGTGCTACGGCCATGGCCGAGGGGGTGCAAATTGATCAGCAGGCTGCCGGTGTTGCCGCTGCTACTGCGCCAGCTACCCAAGCGCGAGCCGACGCTGTCTACCGCGGGATCTTTCTGGATCAGTTTCGCCACCCGTTGCTGCAGCTTCATCATGGTTTGGGGGGACGTTGCGGCACTGGCTTCGGTGAAACCACGGAGCGCACCGGTATCTTGTTGTGGAAAAAATCCTTTGGGGATCACCATCATCAGGGCGATGGTCAATATCAGTAGCAGGGGAACTTGTGCAGCCATCCAGCGCGGATGCTTGAGCGCCCAGTCCAGAGCTTTGGCATAGCTCGCCAGCAGGCCGACATGAAAAGCTTCAAGCTTGCGGCCCAGGCGAGAGGGTTCGGGCACATCGCGTTCAGAACGTAAAAACTGCCCGCATAGCGATGGGGTCAGGGTCAGTGATACCAGTGCCGAGACTACGATGGCCGCTACCAGTGTCACCGAGAATTCACGAAACAGCATGCCGAAGAAGCCGCTCATGAACAGCAGGGGGGCGAACACGGCGACCAGTGAGACGGTGATCGAAACCACGGTAAAACCCACTTCGCGAGTGCCGGTCAGCGCCGCCTGTAGCGGTTCCATACCCTGTTCGAGGTGCCGGTGGATGTTCTCGATGACGACGATGGCATCGTCGACAACGAAACCGATGGCGATCACTAGAGCCATCAGTGAAAAGTTATCCAGTGTATAGCCCAGCACGTACATCACGATGAAGGCCCCGCTGACCGAAAGGGGCGCGGCCAGCGCGGCGATGATCGTTGGTGACCAACGGCGCAGAAACAGCAGCATCGTCATCATCACCAGACCAAGACTGATCAGCAGGGTGATCTGCACCTCGTTGACCGAGGCCCGAATGGTGGGGGTGCGGTCGAAAAACGGGGTCAGCTTAACCCCGGCTGGCAGGTCGGTGCGGAGCTCCGGCAGTAGGGCGCGCACTTTGTCGACGATGTTGATGACGTTGGCGTCGGCCTGCTTGCGGATCATGAGTAGGATGGAGCGTTTACCGTTGTACCAGGCCGCCTGATACTGATCCTGCTGGCCATGGAAGACCCGGGCAATATCCCGCAGCCGCACCGGTACGCCGTTGCGCACCGCGACCACCGTGTTGGCAAACTGGGCGGGGGTGCTGAGTGCGGAATTGGTACTGATGGCCATTTGCGTGTGGCCGTCGGAGAGATAGCCCAGCGGCTCGATGACATTGCTGGCCACCAGCGCGTTGCGCACCTGGTTGGCGGTAAGTCCCATGGCGGCCATGGCGCGCAGATTAAGGTTGACGCGGATGGCGGGTTTGGCCCCACCGGCGACATTGACCTGGGCAACACCGGGCAACTGAGCGATACGTGGTGACAGGGTGGAATCCGCGGAATTGTAGAGTTGTGACAGGGGTTGGGTAGTACTGGTCAGTGCCAGAATCAGTACTGGGGCGTTGTTGGGGTTGGCCTTGTGGTAGATGGGGGGCCTACGCAAGCTGCTGGGGAGATCGGGAGCGGCGGCATTGATGGCCGCTTGCACGTCGCGGGCTTTGTCATTCACATTGACCCCGACCTTGAACAACATGATTACGAAGCTCGAGCTCTCCGAGCTCGACGAGCTCATCTGGTCGATACCGCTGATTTGCCCAAGATGGCGCTCCAGCGGTGCGGCCACGGTATTAGCCATGTTGCGTGCGTCGGCCCCGGGGATGCCGGCTTGTACAAAAATCACCGGGAACTCAAGATTGGGCAACGAAGCCACCCCCAGCAGGGCGTAGCAGAGCAAGCCGGTCACCAGCAGACCCGCGGCCAGCAGCGAAGTGCCGACGGGACGCTTGATGAAGGGGGCAGAAATATTCATGGGCTCACGGCGATAATCTTGCGGCGGATGCCGTGGGCCTGCAACCATGCTGAGAAGCGTTCGAGATAGAGGTAGATCACCGGCGTGGTAAACAGCGTTACCAGCTGCGAGAGCAGCAGACCACCGACAATACTGATACCCAATGGGCGCCGTAGCTCAGCACCGATGCCGCTACCCAAGGCCAGCGGCAGGGCTCCCAACAGGGCCGCAGCAGTGGTCATCATGATCGGCCGGAAACGCAGCAGGGCGGCACGCCGTATCGCCTGCGTAGGATTGAGACCGCCGCGCTGGGCGACGATGGCGAAGTCCACCATCATGATGGCGTTTTTCTTGACAATACCGATCAGCAAGATGATGCCGATGATGCCGTCGATGGACAGCGGCATGCCGAAGACCATCAGCGAGAGCAAGGCCCCTACCCCGGCTGAGGGCAGGGTCGAAAGAATGGTCAGGGGGTGGATGTAGCTTTCATACAGAACCCCCAGCACGATGTAGATAAGCAGAATCGAAGCCAGAATCAACAGCACCTCCTGACTCAGCGAAGCGGAGAACTCGGCCGCCGAACCAATGAAACCGGCACGTACCGACGGGGGCAGGTGGAGCTGCTTACGGGCTTGCTGGATGGCACTCACCGCTTGCGACAGCGAGTAGCCTGGGGCGAGGTTGAACGACAGCACCACCGCTGGCATCTGGTCGAGATGACTGACCACCAGCGGAGCGCTGGTCTCGGTAGCATGGGCTACCGTCGACAAGGCCACGGTACCGCCGCTGCCAATGTTGATACCGGTGTTGGATCGGCCGATCCCGGTGGCGGTCGAGGTATTGCTGGAGCGGGCTTGACCGAAACGGGTGGCATTGCTGCCGGTCAGTGCGCCGCTACCGTTGCTACGCACGGTCAGCTGGTTGAGCAACGAGCTGGCATTGCGGTACTGCGGCGCCACCCCAAGGATAACCCGGTACTGGTTAAGCTCCGTGAAAATCGTTGAGATCTGGCGCTGTCCGAAGGCATCGTAGAGGGTGTCGTTGATGGCCTGGATCGGAACGCCCAGACGGCTGGCGGCGGCGCGATCAATATGCAGTTTCAGCTCACGGCCACGATTAGCGCTGCTGCTGGCAATATCGGCCAGTTCAGGAAGTTTATGAAAAGC
>CAYOLM010000101.1:0-5401 GCA_964404785.1 uncultured Mizugakiibacter sp. | reverse complement strand
CGATGCAGAACCGGATGAATTCGCCAGCCCCAGCCGGAGCTGATCCGTGAAAAGGACACCGCCGGATGCACCAGCATGGGCAACATGGCTTCACCATGAGTGTCGACAACCAGCATGCGGCCATGTGAATCAACGAATCGGTAGAGCGTATGTTCCTGGCCGGCATCGTAGACAAGAACGCGTACCAGTATCGGCAAGGCCATCCCCGCAGGTTGCACGAACAGGGCTTGTACCAAGGTGCCTGCAGGAAGAGGCTGGGGCAAATGGCTGTCGTGCTGCAGCCAGTCACGGATAGCATCAGCCATTAAGGGTTTAACGTGATGCGCTTCCAAATCCACCGTAAGCGAATGCGCCACCATGAAACTGAGCAGTTCCGGGCGGCCACTGGGAATGCCTGCGGGGATTGTAGATTTCCACTCATCAGCCAGATGGGCTCGTCTGGCCCTGGCAAGTTGCCGGCGCCAAGCCCCTGGCCAATCGACATTGACCACTCCCCGATGACGAGCATGCACGATCCGCACACCCTGCAGTCGTAAGCCGTGATGGGTATGCTCCAAGCAGCCCTCAACCCGATCGCCGGGATGCAATTTACTCAACCGCATGCGGCGGCTGACTTTGCGACCCCAGACAAAAGCATCGCTACGGCCCACGCCCCAGCGGCCAAACAATTGGCCAAGGTTCTCGCCAGAACGTACGGTTGTACTACGAATATTGCACGCCTGGGCGACCGGAGTGATCAACAGAAAACTACCCAACAACAAGACGATCAAGCTGGCTCGGGAACAACGCATCAATAACACTTCCAGGGAAACAGGCATTTACTTACCGGGCCCACATGACCCAACAGCTCGTTATACCCGCATAGCGTCTAATAGATGTTATATCGGCACGTAGATGGGCACCGGGTTTGATTACAATTTCGTTAAAAAATGTGGTAGTTGGTTTTCAACGTGCTGATACATACTTTTCCCGACGCAAATGCGCCACTGGAAAACCGGCTTCTTTCAGCGTTGCAAAGGTTGCATCAACCATGTTCGGATTACCGCAAAGATAGGCGATATCCCCCTCGGGATCGGGGTCGAACTCCGGCAATACGGCTTGTACATAGCCACGATGATCATCCGGTCCGGGGTAACTACGGGCCTGACGACTCAGACAGGGTACAAAACGAAAACCGGGATGCTCGGCAGCAAAAGCCGCGAACTCTTTGTCATACAGCAATTCTGCTTCGTTACGGGCACCATACAAAAGAACCACTTCAAGGTCACGTTGCAACATCATCACTTGCAGGTGAGTCAGCATGGCCCGGTACGGGGTCACCCCGGTACCCGTGGCAATCAGCAGATAGCGTCGGTTACGATCCTGGTCAGACAGAACAAAGCGCCCATACGGACCGCTGGCCGCAACCGTATCACTCACGGCAAGATGTTCCAGTAGATCGGTGGCCGCACCTCCAGGTACATAACTCACGGCAATTTCGATACGTGAGGTGGCACCATCAACCGTTGCCGGTGAGGTGGCGATAGAATAGCTGCGCTTAGTGGGCTGGCCGTCTGGATAGCTAAAATGAATCTGGATAAACTGGCCTGGCTGGAACGGTACCGGTTCACCATCAATACGCTCAAAGGCAATATGACGAACTGTGGGAGCAAGCATCAGGCTCTGTACCAGTCGCAAAGTGAAGTGTTGAATCATGGGTCTCTCGTGGCAGATTGTTCGCGACCGACCGGATATACTAATCGTTTTGCCTCCCCTAGCCCAGCCGATGACCCAAGCCCCTGCCCTGGTCTTGCGCAACCTGTGCAAGACCTACCCTAATGGTGTCGAAGCACTCAAGGGAGTGTCCCTGGAGATTTCTGCCGGGGATCTGTTTGCCCTGCTCGGCCCGAATGGGGCTGGCAAATCAACCCTGATCGGTATCGTCAGCTCACTGGTCAACGGCACTGCTGGGGATGCCGAAGTCTTTGGTATATCGATCCGTAAGCACCGTAGCGAAGCGATGGCGATGATTGGAATCGTTCCGCAAGAACTCAACTTCAACCAGTTCGAGAAACCACTGGATATTTGTGTCCAGCAGGCCGGTTTCTATGGGATCCGCCGCTCCGTGGCACAAGAACGTGCAGAGCGCTATCTGCGTGAGTTGAAAATCTGGGATAAGGCTGAGATGTCGGCTCGAATGCTCTCCGGCGGTATGAAACGCAGGTTGATGATTGCCCGGTCGATGATGAACGAACCAAGACTGTTGATCCTTGATGAACCCACTGCTGGCGTCGATATCGAGATCCGCCGTTCGATGTGGCAGTTTGTGCGTGCTATCAACCGCGAAGGCACCACGGTAATTCTTACCACGCATTATCTTGAGGAAGCCGAAAATCTCTGCCGCAATATTGCCATCATCGATCACGGCCAAATCATCGAAAATACCGATATGCGCAGCCTGTTGACCCAACTCGACATGGAAACCTTCGTGCTCGATTGTGCAACCGACTTGACGACATTGCCCACGGTGGCTGGAATCGAACTCCGCCTGGTCGACAAGCGCTCTTTTGAGGCTGACCTGCCTCGTAGCCTTGACCTAAACCGGCTGTTTGCAGCACTTACTGACACCGGGATCACTGTGAAATCCATGCGCAACAAGACCAACCGGCTTGAAGAACTGTTCATGCGTCTGACCACTGACACCGAGATGATGGCATGAACGGGCGAGGTAACCTGGTCGCCCTGGGTACCATCGCCCATCGCGAGATCATCCGTATCCTGCGTATCTGGGGCCAGACCCTGTTGCCGCCGGCGATCACCATGACGCTGTACTTCATCATCTTCGGCACCCTGATCGGTCGCCGCATCGGTGAAATGCATGGCTTCAGCTACATGCAGTACATCACCCCTGGCCTGGTAATGATGAGCATTATCACCAACAGCTACGGCAACATGACCAGTTCGTTCTTCGGCGCCAAGTTTGGCCGTTACGTCGAAGAAATGCTGGTCTCACCGATGCCGCCCTGGGTCATCCTGTGCGGCTACCTGTCTGGAGCCATGTTGCGCGGGCTGACCGTGGGCACGCTGGTACTGGGTATCTCGCTACTGTTCACGCACCTGCAAATGCACAACCTGGCGGTTACTCTGCTCACCGCTATCCTCACCTCAATCGTGTTTGCCTTAGCTGGCTTCATCAATGCGGTGTTCGCCCGTAAATTTGATGACATTGCCATTATTCCAACCTTCGTGCTGACCCCACTGACCTATCTTGGCGGGGTGTTCTACTCTGTCGATATGTTGCCTTCTCCCTGGCGGCAGATTTCCCATGCCAACCCGATCCTGTACATGGTCAGTGCTTTTCGTGCCGGCATGCTGGGCATCGGCGACATCGCGCTACTGCCCTCTTTCGCGGTGATGCTAGGCTTCGTGGCCATTCTTGGTGCCACTTGCATCCTGCTGTTGCGCTGGGGTGTGGGTATGCGCAACTGAACCCCGCACTCATTGACGCACGGGCTACCGGTGGCTCAATCCTGCACCCCAAGCCATCCCAACCCGTACAGCTATTCTGCGGCAGCGCAACTTGCGCTATGCCGACAGCTGCGCAATCGTTAGCAGATTACCCCGGGAGTCATGCCATGCTCAGCAGAACCGTACTCGTCGCCCTCCTCACGTTCAGTGCCGGTGCGATGGCCGGTCCCGCGGCATCACCACCACCCATTGAGCACCCCGCCCTGCACACTATTTCCCGTGAGATAAGTGCCTCCCGACTGCAGGCAAGCCTGCAGCAACTGGTCGATTTCGGTACTCGCCAGACCATGTCGGAGACTAAATCTACGCACCGCGGCATCGGTGCGGCACGGCGCTGGGTCAAGGCGCAGTTTGAAGAGATGTCGAAGGCCTGTGGCAACTGTCTCGAAATTGTCACTCCCAGCAAGCTCATCACTGGTAAGCGTATTCCCAAGCCTACCCAGGTCATGGATATCGTCGCCATCCTCCGCAGCAGTAGTGATCCCGAACGGGTGGTCGTAATGACCGCACACCTCGACTCACGGGTCAGCAATGTGATGAACGCTACGGCTACCGCCCCGGGCGCGGATGATGACGGCTCTGGAGTCGCCGCCATTCTCGAGGCTGCGCGGGTGCTGACTCAACACCGCTACCCGGCCACCCTAGTATTCGGCGTGGATTCCGGCGAAGAACAGGGACTCTATGGCGGCAAGATTCTCGCCGCCTATGCGGTCGCAAAACACTGGCAGGTCGAGGCCGACCTCAACAACGACATCATCGGCGCCATCGCCGGCGAGAATGGCGTCATCGACAACAGCCGTGTACGGGTGTTTTCCCAGGGCACTAAGAGTAATGAAACCCTGCGACAGGCCCGCTACCGTAATTACACCGGTGGCGAAGTCGATTCACCTTCGCGCAATCTGGCCCGTTTCATCGCCACCCTGGCGCCCCGCTATGTGACCAACCTGTCGGTGCAGATGATTTATCGTACCGACCGCTACGGCCGTGGTGGTGATCAGGTCGCGTTTCTCAATGCGGGTTACCCGGCTGTCCGCTTCACCGAACCCAACGAAAACTACCATCACCAGCACCAGGATCTGCGCACGGTCAACGGGATTCGTTACGGTGACACCATCGATCATGTGAACTTTCCCTACCTGGCCAAGGTGACGGCCCTCAACGCAGTCACCATGGCGGCGCTCGCCCGGGCTCCGGTTCCACCCACTGGACTGAGGATTTCTGGCGCGGTCACTCCCAATACCACGCTGAGCTGGCGACCGGTTGTCGGCGCTATGAGCTATTTGCTCCGCTGGCGGGATACGACTGCCCCACAATGGCAATATTCTCGTTGGGTGCCACTCGCAGCACTGCGCCACGAGGCGCATGGGCGGGTTGCTTATACACTACAAAATATAGTTATCGATAATTACTTTTTCGGGGTCAGCTCGGTCTCTGTCGACGGCTATGTCAGTCCTGCCGAGTTCCCCGGCTTTGCCGGCAGTTTTAGGCGTAGTCCACCGGCTACACCCGTCAAACATTGAACTCAACACTCCCGCAGTGGGGTGCTCCGGCCTCGTCGGAGGTGAGCCGTAATGCTGTCGAGTGATCCTGATGTAGAAAGCTATAGGACTTGAAGCAAGCTTCTGTCCACCTGCGGGGAGCGTACTCACCCTCTCGTGCATCCGATATAGGCTAGCCGAAAAGGTCCGGCTCCTCATCGCGAACCACAAAAGATTCTGTCATCCAGGATTGCTGTCTCACGCTATTTCTGTCATCCCGGGCGCCTCTTGTTCTCGTCATCCCGGGCGCAGACCCGGGATCCACGTACTGGCAACACCGTCCGATATCCAATGGAACCTCCGTAAGCGTCTGGCGAAATACATCTATCGCCCAGGTACCGGAATGACCATGATGA